>DAOPIV010000059.1:0-7150 GCA_035399325.1 Clostridia bacterium
TCGTTGCTAAGGGTATCAAATACGTTAACGAAGTTTCCAATATGCCTTGCACAAATGAAGCTGTTGACTATATGCAAAGCAAGGGCGTAATAGTTTGCCCGTCAAAAGCAGTAAACGCAGGCGGCGTTGCTACAAGCGGATTGGAAATGTCTCAAAACAGTATGCGTTTGTCTTGGACAGCAGAAGAAGTTGATGAAAAACTTAAAGGCATCATGAAAAATATCCATACACAAATTTTGCAAGCGACTATCGATTACAATTTGGGTTACAACCTTGTTGCAGGTGCAAATATTGCCGGTTTTGACAAAGTAGCTAAAGCTATGATGGCTCAAGGCAATGTGTAATAGCGGAATTTAATTTCTTAATTACAAACAGTAAACCCCCCGTTATTTAAAACGGGGGTTAATTTTTTTGTTCATTACATTCGACAAAGGCATACAAATTTCGACATAATATTACACAAAAATAAACGGCACATAAAGCGTGTTTATGTTACAATTATGACGAAAAAACAAGACATAATTTACCCAAAAGAGAAAGATTATAAGGAACAAATGATGGAAAGGATTTTTGAAAGAACTGAAAAGCTTATCGGTGAAAAAGGTATGCAAAAGCTCAGTAATTCCACTGTTGCCGTTTTTGGCTTGGGCGGAGTGGGGAGCGCAGCAACGGAAGCTTTGGCTCGTGCAGGTATAGGGCATATTGTTTTGGTTGACAACGACAAAGTGACTTTTAGCAATATAAATAGACAACTTATAGCAACTCATTCCACTGTCGGTCAGTACAAAGTGGAGGCAATGGAGCTACGAATAAAAGATATAAACCCTTTTTGTCAGGTAGAAAAATTTCCTGTTTTTTATCAGCGTAACACAAAAATAGATTTTACTTTATTTGATTATATTCTTGATTGCATAGATACCGTGGACAGCAAAACAGCTCTTATCGATATGGCTGACATTTGCAACGTTCCTATTATTTCTTCTATGGGTACGGGTAACAGACTTGTCGCCGATTTTACTATTGCAGACATTTACAAAACAAGCGGATGTCCGCTGGCGCGCACGGTAAGGCACAAGCTTAAAGAAATTGGAATTAAAAAACTTAAAACGCTATATTCGCCCTCAAAACCCGTTGAAACGCTGACAAATCCAATCGCCAGCATATCTTTTGTTCCGCCCGTGGCGGGGTATTTGATGGCGGGAGAAGTAGTACGAGACCTATTGAAAACTGTTTTATAATGTGTTACAATAGCAATATGGTTTAAGGAGGTAAATTGCTCATGAGAAAAGGCGAGAGAAGTTTCTTGCATTTAGTAAGTTTTATTTTATTTGTAGTTTGGGGTATCGGCACATTAATAAGCATTATTTTGGAGCGTTTCGGAATATCTTTTGGCGGCGTTGCCGTGGTTGAGAATATTTTGAGAATTTGAGCTATGCTTGTTATGGTTTATTGCGCATATCTTTATTACAACACCCACAGAAACACTTTGGTAAAGGTTTTGTTTTGGATCTCCGTAGCTGTCGCTATCGTGGTCATTATTTTACCTTGGTTTATTTAAACTTTGATTCTAATAGAATAAAATTTAGAACAATATCCATTTAAGGATATTGTTTTTTTTCGTTCAAATATCCTTAGGTAATCAATGCAAAAATTGCATATTGCCGCAAAATGTGATATAGTTAATTTAGTGGAGACGGGATTTTTTGGTCGCTTAGATATTTTCACATTTAAGTGCCAAGAATAGTTTTGGTTTGATTAGCAATAATCAAAATTATAGGTTTATCCTTAGGAGATTACGAAAATGAATACGATGATGGAAAAGGAAATATTTTCTCAGCCCGCCGCATTAAAAAACACATACGACACAAATCTCGTGCTTGCCGAAAAGTTGGCTGGGATTATTAAAAGACAAGATATAAGTCAAATAATAGTGGCTGCTCGTGGTAGCAGCAACAATGCTTCGCTTTACTTCAAATACCTTTGTGAAATCAATGTTGGCATACCCGTAAATTTTGTTTATCCTTCTATTATTACACAATACAAAGGCAAGCTGAAAATGAAAGACGCTTGTGTTTTTGGAGTGTCGCAAAGCGGTAAAGCATTGGACGTAAGAACGGTTTTGAAAGAAGCTCAGGCACAAGGAGCTGTCACCGTAGCTATCACAAACGATTTGACAAGCCCTATGGCACTGGAAACGCAATATCACTTTTATCTTGACGTAGAAGAAGAACAAGCTTTGGCGGCAACAAAAACCTACACAGCTGAGATGCTTGTTTTGCAAATGATAGTAAACGCCTTATTGGATGAAAACACTCATTTACCCGCAAAAATGCCGCCCGTAAACGAGTATATCAAACAAGTTTTAGATTTAAAGCCGCAAATTACCGAGTTGGCGGACAAGTATGTCGAAAGCGATGAAATGATTATTTTGGGTCGTGGATTAAATTTGTCGTCAGCAAACGAAATTGCTCTCAAACTTCAAGAAACTTGCTATATCAATGCTCGCAGTTACGCCATTTCGGATTTTCATCATGGACCTTTTGCAATCGTAAATGAAAAATCACGCATACTTATTTTGGCGATGAATGACGCAGTATACGAAGACGCTGTCAATATGATAGAAAAGTTAAAACCGTCAAAAGCCGACGTCACCGTATTTACCGACAACAAAGAACTGCTAAACCATTGCGAGGGAATTTTGCTGCCGCATGTGGAAGAAATTTACACTCCATATTTATGTGTGACTGCGGGACAGCTTTTGTCTTGTATTTTGTCTCAAAAAAGGGGCATCAACCCTGACAGTCCACGTGGTTTAAACAAAGTGACAATAACCATATAAAAGCTCTATTAAAGTTTGGTATATCTAAGGAGAAAGTATGGCATTAATACCATTGCCGAGTGAAACAACTTTTGTAAACGGTTTTTTTGAACTGACAAAAAAGACTGCCCTTACACGCTGTGAAAAATTAAGTTTTGGGGGCAATCTTTTTGCAAGATTGTTTGCATCAAAATTTGGAGTCGAAGTTGAATCGGGCGATGATTTGAAATATGTATTTGACCAAAGCTTGACAGAGGAAGAATATGTTTTGACAGTAAAACCCGACAAAATTTTGATAACCGCAGGCGGCGAAAGTGGTGGAATATGGGCTACACAAACCCTTAGGCTGCTATGCAATTTCGATGCGGAACAAAATAAAATCGTGATACCGTGCGTCGAAATCAAAGACAAACCCCGTTTTGGCTGGCGTGGAGTTACTTTTGACGTTTCAAGACATTTTTTTGACTTAAATGAAATTAAAAGATTTCTTGACCTTATGTCGCTAATGAAACTCAATGTTCTTCATTTACATTTATGCGATGACCAAGGTTTTAGAGTCGAAATAGAAAAATACCCCATTTTAAATAAAATAGCGAGTTTTCGAGACGGTACTCTTAGGCGTGACGGAAAAAATTACATAGATAACATTCGTTACGGCGGATATTACACAAAAAACGAAATAAGGGAAATGGTCGGATATGCTACAAACTTGGGCATACAAATAGTACCGGAAATAGATTTACCCGGACACACGTCGGCAATCGTGGCGGCTATGCCAGAGATTTCTTGCCGTGGCGAAGAAATATCCGTAAGATGTGAATTTGGTATTTCAACAGATATTCTTTGTGCGGGAAATGACAAAACATATGAAGTGGTAAAAAATATATTGGACGAAATTTGTAAGCTTTTCCCCAGCGAATACATACATTTGGGCGGAGACGAAGCGCCAAAGCAAAATTGGAAAACTTGCGTAAAATGCCAAGCTAAAATCAAAGAACAAAATCTATCAGACGAAGAAGCTTTGCAAGGCTATTTTTTCAATTATTTTGCCGAATATCTTGCAAAAAAGGATAAAAGAGTAATCGGTTGGAATGAATGTCTAAACGAAACCCTGAGTAAAGATATTGTTTGTCAGCACTGGACGCCAGTAACTATGGGCAAAAACAGGTTGACTGTCAAGCATATAAATAACGGAAGAAAAGCTATAGTTTCAGATTTTTTGAAAACTTATTTCGATTATCCGTACGCAATGACTCCGTTAAAAAAAGTTTTTGATTTTGACCCGTTTACAACGCTAAAAGGTATAAATAGCGAAAATTACAAAAATGTCATGGGTGCGGAATGCAATATATGGACGGAGTGGATACCAGACCGTAAAAAACTGGATTTCAATTGTTTTCCGCGCATTTTAGCTTTTGCGGAAAACGCTTGGAGAGATGAAAAAACCACATATGCTGACTTTGTAAACAGATTGAAGCAATTTTATCCGCTACTGTACGCTTTGGGTGTAGGGTACGCCAAAAACAAAGAAAAACCGACGCAGTTATTTAAAGCTATCGGTATTATAAGAAAACAATTTACAAAAGACGCTTTTTGCGAATTAAAAGAACAAAAGGATTTGGAGAAAAATATATGAAAAAAGTGGCTATTTTGACAAGCGGGGGCGATGCTCCCGGAATGAATGCCGCTATACGTGCATTTGTGCGTTACGCTATTTATAAAGAACTTAATGTTTTCGGCGTGGAACGGGGATATGACGGGCTAATAAACGATAAAATGACCGAAATGGACAGACGCTCGGTGTCGGACATTTTGCAACGTGGCGGAACTATTCTTAAAACCGCCCGCAGTGAAGAATTTAAAACTCCCGAAGGTCAGCAGAAGGCATACGAAAATTTAGTAAGTCATGGAATAGAAGGTTTGTGCGTCATAGGCGGCGACGGTACTTTTACGGGAGCAAAAATCTTTTCCGAAAGATATAATTTTCCCGTTGCGGGAATTCCCGGCACTATTGACAACGACTTGGCTTACACGCAATATACTTTGGGTTTCGATACTGCCGTAAATACCGTTTTGGATGCTGTAAACAAGCTGCGTGACACAATGACAAGCCATGACAGAGTTTGCATAGTGGAAGTAATGGGACGGCGTTGCGGCGATATAGCTCTTTATGCGGGCGTAGCAGGCGGTGCGGAAGCCATACTCGTACCTGAAATGGAGTTTGATGTCCAAAAACTTGCCTCGAATATTGTAGAAAATTACAAAAAGGGTAAGACAAGCGATATTATAATGATTGCCGAAGGTGCAGGAAAAGCGGAAGAACTGTCACTTGTTTTAAAAGCGTTGACCAAAATTTCCACACGCTCAATTGTGCTTGGGCATATTCAGCGTGGCGGTAGCCCGACTTTGCAGGACCGACTGCTTGGAGCAAAATTTGGGGTAAAAGCTGTGGATATACTGCTAGACGGTAAAAGAGCGCTTGTGGGTGTGGATGACAACACAATCGTCACAAAAGATATTGACGAGGCACTAAGAATGAAAAAAATCTTTGACAAAGAGCTATACGAAACAGCAAGAATATTGGCATTGTAAAAAGTATTTTAATAAAAAAATTTTAAAATAAAAAACCGCTTGTAACTCAAGCGGTTTTTGTTTGTTTAAAAATAAAGGATTAAGCGTTTTCGATTTGTGGTCTGTCGTTGCAGCGGAGAAGTTCCTGATAAAATTCCGCCATAGCTGCTTGATAGTAAGGCAAAACGAAAATGTCTCCCACACCGCACAAAATTGCGCCAAGTAGGAACCAGCCGATAAAGGAAAGTTGAAGTTTAAACAATTTCCATTTGTAACCGTTCATAAGCTGACGGCTGCGGTCGATAGCTTGAGTAGGAGTAAGTTCGCTGTTATCCATAAGTATGTAAGGAACCATAGAATAAGAGAATGTTTTGATTATACCGGGAACTATCAAAAGCAAACTCCACAAGAAAAGGAAAATCGACATTAAGATGTAAGTAAGAATGTTGTTGACTAGGTTTTCGCTAAAACCGCTGACAACATAATTTAGTTCGTTTCTTTTCTCATTTGATTGAACAGTATAGTATCTTGCCATACCCACCATAGCAGGACCTGTTGTGATTGCCGGTACGATAGCCGCAAGTATTCCTCCCAAGAAAGACGCTAATACGCTTTGAAAATAACCTGCCTGTTTGAGATTATTCCAAGCACGAGATCTGAGTTCTTTACATGTAATTTCCATAAATTGTTATCCTCCTCTAATGTATTGATTATATAATAATAACCGTCCAAATACAATACCTACTACAAAAATTTTTCCGTAAATTACCCAAAAAAACCGCCCGAAAACGGACGGTTTTTGTTTGAAAAATATTCTGATTAGTATGCGATAAATTACATAATAACCAAAGCAAAACGCAAAGCAAACAAAGCAGCGATAACTGTAACAACGATGTCTTTCTTTGTATATTTGCCTGTGCAAAGTGTAAGAATAACGTATGCGATTGCGCCAACGCCGATACCATTGCTGATAGAGTATGTCAAAGGCATCATTATCAAAGCAAGGAAAGCGGGGATAGCTGCGCGCATGTCTGTCATATCTACATTTTTGAAAGATTTAAGCATCAATACGCCTACATAAATCAAAGCGGGAGCAGCAGCTGCTTGAGGGATGATTTGTGCAAGAGGAGTTAAGAACAAGCAGATTACGAAACAGATTGAAGTAACGATACTTGCAAGACCTGTTCTGCCGCCTGCTGAAACGCCAGCTGAGGATTCTACATATGTTGTAACTGTTGATGTACCTAAAACCGCACCTGATACTGTTGCGATAGAGTCGCAAAGCATAGATTTGTTCATATTTACGGGGTCGCCGTTTTTGTCCAAAAGATTAGCTTCTGTGCATGTTCCGTAAAGCGTTCCGATTGTGTCAAACATATCGACCAAGCAGAATGTTACGATAAGCATAATAACTGAGAAGATGCCGCCGAATGTTACGCCATCAAATGCGGTAGCCCAAGAAGAACCTTTGAATATAGCTGTGATACCTACTGTTCCAAAATCAGTGAAAGCTTGTCCGATAGATTGCCAGTTCCAAGTAGGAGCTGTCCAAGTGAACAAGTAATACAAAACGGTGGAAGCAAGTACGCCGAGAATAATGTTGCCTTTTACATTGAATTTTCCAAGGATTCCTATTACCATAAGACCAACAAATGCAGCGATAACGGGACCAGCTGTAGCCCATGCTGTCATATTAGCAAAACCAACCAAAACGTAATCGTTATTAACGATCATGCCTGACCATTGGAAACCGATAAATGC
>DAOPIV010000060.1:0-7035 GCA_035399325.1 Clostridia bacterium
AAGGTTTCCATTTTCCGCCGCCGCCGCAGCAGCAACAGAAAATCAGAATCAATATAATCCAAGTACAATTACCAAGTCCGCAAAAACCGCCGCCGCCGCCGTGTTCAGGGTTTGGTCCGAAAAGTCCGTTGAACATAACGTTTTACCTCCGATGTAAATTCATACATTCCATAAAAAGAATGTATATTTTACCCTATGACAGCCAAAAAAAATGTGTTACTTATGCTTGTTTTGACAGTAAGTATTTTGTTTTAAAAAAAAGTGTCTTTTTTTATTTTGAACAGGTATGCGGTTGTAAAAGAAAAGCCTCTGTGATATAATATTTTTGAAGCGTATTTACATATATAAAACGCTATCTTAAATTTTTCGTTTTAATATTTAAAAACGAACGGTATTCATTTTTTTTGAAACCGTAGCGGAGAACAATGATTGACACTTCAAAAAAAACGTATCGCATCAGTCTTTACGGCATTATGTTTGCGACAATAGCTGTGGCTATGGCGATTGACAAAGTGGTAAGTATGTCGTTTTTACCAATCTCAACGGCAGTGTGCGTTCTGCTTGTTACTTTTTCTTTTTGTCTTATCCAAAACGACTTTTTGACAGCGTTTTTGGCTGGAACGTTTTTTGGGCTGGCTAGCCTTATTAAAGCGTTTATTTTTGGCGAAGTAATGTATATTGCCGAAGCAGTAGGCGGCGGAAACCCAATAGTTTTGCTTTATGCTGTGCTGATTTATCTTGTCCCGAGATTATTTGTCGGACCTGTGACTTTTGGCGTGTACAGATTGATGAAAAAAGCTTTGGGAAAAATGGAAAAAATTCGTCTGAAAGAAACATTGGCATTATCCATAGCAATATTTTTTGGACTTGTTGCAAACACGGTATTATTCTTACTTGCTCTAAATACTACAAAAACGATATTGAACGTTGCGCACAGCACTCTTTTGGGTATAATAAAGGTTGTTATTTTCACTAATATACTGCCCGAATATTTGATTTCAATCGCAGCTGCTCCGCAAATAATAATTGGCGTAAGAAAAGCTTTGCATCTAGGAATTGAAGCAAATCCTGTAAAAGTACAAAAAGCGGAAAACTAATAAAGCACGAATCAAAGGAGAAAAAATGTTACTGGCTATCGATATAGGCAATACTAATATAAAGCTCGGCTTGTTTAAAAATAACGTACTAACGCACAGCTGGAAAATGAGTACAGATGTCAAACGCACAGCCGACGAGGTGGCGGCTATTATGAAACAGCTTTTTGCCGCACAAAAAATCGACGAATCCCAAATAAAAACAGCTATCATAAGCAGCGTCATTCCACAGCTAAATTATACGATAGAACACGCTTTGCAATACTATTTTCATCTAAAATCACTTTTTGTGGAAGCGGGAGTAAAAACGGGACTTCATATAAAATATGAAAATCCCAAAGACCTTGGCGCTGACAGAATAGTAAACTGCGTCGCTGCGATAAAAAAATATGGCGCACCGTTTATTTTGATAGATTTTGGCACAGCTACGACTTTTTCCGTAGTAAACGGTAAAAACGAATTTATTGGCGGAGCGATTTCGATAGGTATGAAAACAGCAGTGGAAGCACTGGCTCGTAATACGGCACAACTTCCACGAGTAGAGCTTATCAAATCGGAGAAAATCATCGGTAACAGTACTGTAAAATGTATTCAGTCAGGCGTAATTTTTTCTAATATAGGCGCAACAAAATATATGATTGAGAAAATAAAAAAAGAAATGAACGAGCCTAATGTGAAAATTATTGCCACAGGCGGACTCAGCGAACTTATAACCGAACAAGAGCCGCTTTTTGACATCATTGACAGAGGTCTTTCACTTGAAGGCCTAAACATTATTTTCAATTTGAATAAATAAAAAAATGGATTTTAAGCTAGTATCAAAGTATCAGCCTTGCGGAGACCAGCCGCAAGCCATTGATAAACTTGTTGCAGGACTAAACGACGGATTGCGAGAGCAAGTCTTGCGTGGAGTCACAGGCAGCGGCAAAACCTTTACAATGGCTAATATTATATCACGCACAAATCGACCCGCCTTGGTTATTTGTCACAACAAAACCTTGGCGGCTCAGTTGTGTAATGAATTTAGAGAATTCTTCCCGCATAACAGGGTGGAGTTCTTTGTTTCGTATTACGACTACTATATGCCCGAAAGCTATATTCCATCCAGGGACTTGTATATAGAAAAAGAGTTGGAAATAAACCAAGAAATAGACAAACTGCGTCACTCCGCCACTTGCTCGCTTTTTGAAAGAAAGGATACAATCGTCGTGGCATCGGTGTCGTGTATTTACGGTTTGGGCGGTCCTGACGATTACTACAAAAACAGCGTCAGTCTGCGACCGAATGACGAAATCAGCCGAGAAGAAGTCATAAAAAGACTTGTAAAAATTCAGTATCAGCGTAGCGATATGGATTTTGCAAGGGGAACTTTCCGTGTGCGTGGAGATATTGTGGAAGTATTTCCTGCAAGTAGCAGCGACACGGGCATAAGAATAGAATTTTTTGGCGATACGGTAGAACGTATTTGTGAAATTGGCGTTGTGGACGGAAATGTAAAATCCGTACTTTTGCACACGATTATTTTTCCCGCTTCACATTATGTCATAAATGGAATCTCAATAGACGAAGCTTTGGGCAAAATTCAAAAAGATATGGAAGAGGAAGTCAAGGCTTTTGAAGATAACGGCAAAATTATCGAGGCTTATAGGCTTCGCCAGCGAGTCAGCTATGACATCGAAATGATTCGAGAACTTGGTTATTGTTCGGGCATTGAAAACTATTCCAGATATTTTGACGGCAGACAACCAGGAGACTCGCCCTATACTTTGCTGGATTATTTCCCAGAAGACTTTTTGACTTTTGTTGACGAAAGCCATATGACTTTGCCGCAGGTGCGTGGTATGTACCGTGGCGACAGAGCAAGAAAAGACAATTTGGTGGAGTTTGGTTTCCGCCTAAAAAGCGCCTATGACAACCGACCGCTTAGATTTGAAGAATTTGACGCACGCTTAGGACAAGTTGTTTGTTTTTCCGCCACTCCTGCTGAATATGAAATATCTAAGGCAGGACAAGTCGTTGAGCAGATTATTCGTCCTACGGGTTTGATAGACCCTGAAATCGTAGTAAGACCGACAACGGGGCAAATAGACGACCTTATCAATGAAATAACCGCCGTCACGCAAAATAAAGGCAGAACCCTTGTGACAACATTAACAAAGCGTATGGCGGAAGCATTGACAAAATATTTGGCTGAAAGAAATATCAAGGTCAGATATATGCACAGCGATATTGACACGTTAGAGCGTATAGACATTATTTCGGGGCTAAAAAAAGGTGATTTTGACGTTTTGGTTGGTATTAACTTACTAAGAGAAGGTTTGGATTTGCCACAAGTCCAGCTCGTGGCTATTTTGGATGCGGATAAGGAAGGTTTTTTGCGTTCCGAGAGCGCACTGATTCAGACAGTGGGCAGAGCGGCTCGTAACATTTCGGGGCGTGTGGTAATGTATGCAGATAACATTACAGGTAGTATGGAAAGAGCAATAAGCGAAACCAACCGCCGCAGAGAAATTCAAAGCGAATACAACCGCAAAAATAATATTACTCCAAAATCAATAGAGCATAATGTCGCTAACAGTCTTGAAATAACTAAGAAAGAATCCGCTCAAATGGGACTAAGCGAAATGAAAGCGGAAGTTATTCGCCTTTCAGCCGCAATGAAAGAAGCGGCAGGACAGCTTGATTTTGAAAGAGCTATCGAACTAAGAGAAACGGTTGCCAAACTCACAAAAAGAATAGAAAAAGTCGAAAAAGCAAAAAAATAATTTATTATTAGAATATAAGATTTACAGTATTTACAAAAGGATAGAAAGTCGGTAGAACAGAAAAATGATGAACGAAATTTATGTAAAAAATGCGAAAGCGCACAATCTCAAAGGTATAGACGTCCGTATTCCACGTGACAAACTTGTCGTTTTTACGGGCATTAGCGGCAGCGGAAAATCATCGCTGGCTTTTGATACGATTTTTGCGGAAGGACAAAGGAGATATATTGAAAGCCTTTCGTCTTATGCAAGACAGTTTTTGGGGCAAATGGACAAGCCAGACGTCGAGTATATAGAAGGTCTTTCGCCGGCTATTTCTATTGACCAAAAAACGACCAACAACAATCCCCGTTCCACTGTCGGCACTGTTACGGAAATATACGACTATTTAAGACTGCTCTTTGCTCGTATAGGCACGCCGTACTGTCCAGAGTGTGGAAAAGAAATCAAACGCACGACTATCGACCAAATTACCGACAAAATCAAAGAAATGCCGTTTGGCACAAAGATACAAATCTTGGCTCCCGTTATACGTGGAAGAAAAGGCGAATACCGCCAGCTTTTTGAACAGCTCAAAAAAAGCGGGTTTATACGGATTGTTGTAGACGGAATACAATACACGCTGGATGACGAGATTGAGCTGGAAAAAAACAACAAACACAGCATAAGCGTTGTGGTGGACAGAATAGTTTTGAAAGAGGATTCAAACACACGTCTGACTGACAGTGTTGAAACTGCACTGAAACTTGCGGAAGGTCTTGTCACGGTTGCCACAGATGACGGCGAAATGCTGTTTTCCGAAAAATACACTTGTCCCGATTGCGGAATAACTATAGAAGAGCTAGAACCAAGAATGTTCAGCTTTAACTCGCCCTTTGGAGCGTGTCCTGACTGCACGGGGCTTGGTTTTAAAATGAATTTTGACGAAGACCTTATTTGTCCCGACAAAACAAAATCGCTTCATGACGGCGCTATTAGAATGATGGGCTTTTCACTAGACAGCAGTAGCTGGATGTTTAATTATTTTGAAAGCTTATCCCGCCATTATGGTTTTTCTTGCGATGTGCCGGTAAAAGAATTGCCGAAAAAAATATACGACCTTATTATGTACGGCGGCGGCGGTGAAAAATTTCAAGTAAAAATGAGCGACGGCAGATACTACAATTCTCGCTGGGAAGGCATAATCCCAATGATGACACGCCGATACAAAGAAACGACAAGCGACTACACACGCCGTGAATATGAAAACTTTATGGTGACAATGGAATGTGAAACTTGTCACGGAAAAAGACTGAAAAAAGAGGTTTTGAGCGTCAAAATTGACAATAAAAATATTTATGACATTACACAAATGCCGATAGATAAATGTCTTCATTTTTTTGAGACGCTGAAACTTGACAAAACGAAATCTATTATAGCCGAAGTCGTACTAAAAGAAATAAAAGCAAGATTAAAGTTTTTGATTGACGTAGGTCTAAATTATTTGACGCTTTCCCGTTCCAGCGGCAGTTTGTCGGGCGGTGAAGCGCAAAGAATCCGTCTTGCCACGCAAATAGGCAGCGGACTGGTGGGAGTGCTTTATATTTTGGACGAGCCCAGCATAGGTCTTCATCAGCGTGATAACGAAAAACTTATTGCCACCCTAAAACGTTTGCGTGACCTTGGTAATACACTCATTGTGGTTGAGCACGACGAAGAAACTATTATGAGTGCGGATTATATTGTCGACGTTGGCGTTGGTGCAGGCATACACGGCGGCAAAATCGTTGCGACAGGAAAACCCGAAGACATAATCGCTTGTCCGCAGTCTGTTACCGGTCAATATCTTTCGGGCAAAAAATATATTCCCGTGCCTATGGAAAGACGCAGCGGAAACGGAGAGTTTTTGAATGTAAAGAATGCCGTAAAAAACAATCTGAAAGGCATTGATATAGACATACCGCTTGGAGCGTTCACTTGCGTTACAGGAGTATCGGGGAGCGGTAAATCATCTTTGATAAATGAAACCTTACTGCCCAAGCTTGAGCATATATTGAATCGTGCTCGTGAAAAAAAGGTTGACTGTGAAAAAATTACGGGTTACGAAAACCTTGACAAAGTTATTTCAATCGACCAAAGCCCCATAGGAAGAAATCCCAGAAGCAACCCTGCGACATATACAAACTTGTTTACGCCTCTTAGGACGCTTTACGCCGCTACTCCCGATGCAAAAGAACGGGGATACAAAATTGGGCGATTTAGTTTTAACGTAAAAGGCGGCAGATGCGAGCATTGTTTCGGAGACGGAATTTTGCGTATAGAAATGAACTTTTTGCCCGATGTTTACGTGCCTTGTCCTGTTTGCAAAGGCAAACGTTACAATCGTGAAACGCTGGAAGTTAAATACAAAGGCAAAAATATAGCCGACGTATTGGATATGACTGTTGAGGAAGCTTTGGGGTTTTTTAAACCTGTCACAGCCATTAGTAACAAACTGCAAACGCTCTTTGATGTAGGACTGGGGTATATAAAACTGGGACAAAGCGCAACCACGCTTTCGGGCGGAGAGGCACAAAGAGTAAAACTTGCGACCGAACTAGCCAGACGCAGCACGGGCAAAACCGTGTATATTTTAGACGAGCCCACGACGGGTTTGCATGCCTACGACGTAGACAATTTGATAACGATTTTGCAGCGTCTTGTGGCTAACGGTAATACGGTTATTGTTATTGAGCATAATTTGGACGTTATAAAAGTTGCCGATTATATTATAGACCTCGGACCTGAAGGCGGCGACAAGGGCGGAGAAATCATTGCTTTTGGCACGCCCGAGCAAATAGCGAAAAATGAAAAAAGCTATACGGGCAAATTTTTGAAAGAACATTTGGAAAAACAAAAAATTGATATAAACTAACAAAATAAGAAACGCCGAAAGTATAGGCGTTTTTTGTATTTTTGCACAAAACTATTTGAATACACTTTTAATACGAAAATGTGGATGAGGCTATTTGAAAAAAATAAGATAAATAAAACAGTAATATCGTATTCAAAAAACTATATATACAAATTTTGTTTTAAATAGGTTTTATGATTTACTTTTGTCTATTAGTGTGTTATATTGGTTTTGCAAAGTAGGCATATTGCGTTAAGTGTGTCGGAATGGGAAGTCGTCCGACAACGAAAGAGATTTTTCTCTG
>DAOPIV010000061.1:0-6933 GCA_035399325.1 Clostridia bacterium
ACAAGTGAGTTTGTAATATATCATACCGTTTTGAGGCAACGGTTTTCCTTTCATATGCATCGCCTTGACTCTTTCGGGCATTGGCAATTTTTCTTTGCTTTTAACGACTTGAAACAAGTCACGCATTTCCTCAAACCGTGGCTTGTCCAATGCGTTTGGACAGTTTGTTCTATCGCTGATTTTGTAACCTTTTTTAGTTAGGTATTCGGCTATCAAGGTATTAAAAAACTTCATACCGCCCGAGCCGTCTGTTGCGGAATGGAAAAACTCTATCGCAATTTCTTTGTAAAAATACGTTACCCGAATCATGCTTCTGCGGTGGTCTAGTTTCAGCGGTTTACAAGGCAAGGTATTTTGTTCTTCTATCACAAGTGGAGTTGTTGGAGCGTCGAGATACCACCAAAACAACCCCGCTTTTAATGAACTTGTGATGGTGGGGTATCTTGTAACGACATCATTCAACGCTTCTTGCAGAAGAATAGGATCAATTTCTTCATTAAAAATTGCAGCAAGCCTAAACTGGGCATTGCTGTCCCGAGCAAGAGCAGGGTATATCAATGCCGCATTGTCAAGTTTGAACCACTGTTCTTTGTGTGTAGGCTGGTTTTTTGCTATTTGGCGTATTCTATACGGGATGCTTTGAGTTCTTTCTTCTTCTCTCTCATTTTTTTGAGCAATCTTTTGCTTGCGTATCTCATTTTTTTTAAGACGCTTTTCTTCGATTTTTTCCGTTCTCAAAGCTTGTTTTTCACGTTTTTTCGCTTTGTTTTCAAGTTTTTTTGCCGTTTTTAATGCAGCTTTGTCCGTATCAGCGGATTTTTTAGCTTTTTGCCGTTCTATTTTTTCAGTTTTTGCAATAGCCGCCGCAGCTAATTTTGTAGCTTGTTCTTCTTCTTTCAATCGTATTTTCTCTTCTTTTTTTGCTTTCAAAAGTTCTCGCTGTTCGGCTTTTTGCAACTTCTTATCATTATTTTTTTCTTCCATAAATTCCGTCCATATAGTTATTTTTATTTTGCTTTAAACAATATTTTAGCACAGTTAATGCTGTTTTTACCATAGTATAACAAAAATTTTTACGTTTACAATTATTTTCGGTTAGAAATTTTATAAACATAATTCTACTAAATCAAAAATAAATCTCTACCGCTTTATTATTGCTCTCTCTTAAAGCGGACATTCCATTGACACAATCCACCTAAATGGAGTAAAATGTTACTAACAATTTTTTTTAACGGGGGTTAAAATGATCCAAAACCTTATTTGTGCCGTTATAGAGTTTGACCCCGACGGCGTACTTATTTTCGGTTACAAAATATATTTTTACGCATTACTCATAACGACCGGTATGATATGCGCTATTGTTATCGCTTCAAAACTGATGAAAAAGAAAGGCATACCCGGCGACCAAAGCCTTGATTATGCAATACTGGTTATACCCTTGGCTATAATTGGCTGTCGTATTTATTTCTTACTTTTTCCTTACAGCAATATATCTTACGAACAGTTTGAGGCAAGTTGGTCTTGGCAAAATTTTTGGGCAATTCGTAACGGCGGTTTAGGTATATACGGCGGTGTCATTTTGGGTTACATCAGCGTGTTTATAATGACAAGAATAAAAAAATTAAAATTTTTTGAAATAGGCGACTCCATAATACCGGGACTGTTACTTGCGCAAAGCATTGGCAGATGGGGCAACTTTGTAAACGGCGAAGCTTACGGTAATCTCGTAACAAATCCAGATCTTCAATTTTTCCCGTATGCTGTTTTTGCGGACGGTGCTTGGCACCAAGCGACTTTCTTTTACGAAAGTATGTTCACACTGATAGGCTTTTTTGTTTGTCTTATGCTTATTAAAGACGAGCATTATCGTGACGGCTGGTGTATGAGTTTTTACGGCTTGTATTACGGTCTTGTGCGTCTTGTAATCGAAGGAATGCGGACAGACAGCTTGTTTTTGCGTGTACCTATCATTTGGGAAAGAACTTTTTGGGAAACTGGCATAAGAATTTCTCAGCTGGTTTCAATATGTATTATGGTATTTTCCGTGGTAAGGCTGGGTATTATTTACAGAAAAGAACTCAAAGACTTTTGGCATAGATTGCGAAATAAAAAACCAAAATCTAACGCTTAAAAAAATACGAACGCTAAAAATAAGGAGAGTAAAAGGTGGACGGTAGAAATTTGACAATGTTGACGGATTATTACGAACTAACGATGATGAATGCGTATTATCTAAAACATATGACGGACACAGTGGCGGTATTCGACGTGTTTTTCCGTGCCTATGACGAGAGTAATTATGTAATTGCCGCAGGTCTTCAGCAAGCGGTGGAATACTTAACAAATTTGCATTTTACCGAAGAAGATATAAAATTTTTGGAAAACACCAACGGTTTTGATAAAGGTTTTTTAGAAAGCCTCAGAGATTTCAAATTTACAGGCAATATCTATGCTGTTGAAGAGGGAACTGTGGTTTTTCCGACAGAACCGTTACTGATAGTGGAAGCGCCCATAAACCAAGCTCAGCTCGTGGAAGGGGCGTTACTCAATATATTAAATTTCCAAACGCTAATAGCCACCAAAGCCGCCCGTATTTGCCGTGCGACTGACGGCGGAAGCGTCTTGGAATTTGGTCTAAGGCGAGCGCAAGCCCCCGATGCGTCCATTTACGGCGCCAGAGCGGCTGTTATCGGCGGCTGCGACACCACAAGCAACGTTTTGGCGGCTCAAATGTTTGGGGTACCGCCTGCAGGCACTCACGCTCACAGTTGGGTTATGGCTTTCCCGACAGAAATCGACGCTTTTCGTGCATACGCCGAAATTTACCCGCAAAAATGCTTGTTGCTGGTTGACACCTTTGACACTCTAAAAAGCGGTGTGCCGAATGCAATAAAAGTTTTTGACGAAATGAAGGCAAAGGGCATAAAACCGCTTGGAATTCGGCTTGACAGCGGCGACTTGGCTTACTTATCAAAACAAGCTAGGAAAATGCTTGACGATGCCGGATACAAAAACGCAAAAATTTGCGTTAGCGGCGACCTTGACGAATACGTTATACAGTCGCTCAAACTTCAAGGTGCATGTATAGATATTTACGGTGTGGGCACAAAAATGATTACAAGTTCGCACACCCCAAGTCTTGGCGGAGTTTACAAACTTTCTGCTTTAAAGGACGGCAATAAATATATACCAAAAATGAAAGTATCAGACAATCCGATAAAAACCACAAACCCCGGCAGAAAAGATGTTTACCGACTTATTGACAATAATACAAAAAAGGCTTTGGCAGACGTTATCACGCTTCACGATGAAAAAATTGATGACACCGCCGATTACAAAATCACTTCGGAAACAGAACGCTGGAAAACTATGACGCTGACCAATTTCACAGCAGTGCCGCTGCTCAAAAATATTATTATCGGTGGAAAACTGGTATATGATTTTCCTTCCTTAAAACAAATAAAATCACGAGCAAAAGAAAACTTGGACGCTTTTTGGGATGAATACAAAAGAAATGAAAAACCGCAGCTATACAAAGTTGATTTGTCGGACAAACTTTATTCGACAAAACAAAAACTTATCGCTGCGACAAGAGGAGATATAAAATAAAATGCGACAACCCGTAATTTTTCGAGGCACACTAAGAAACAAGCATTCAAAAAGACAGAAAAATTTTGACGGCAAAAATAACGAACAAACCGAAAAAACAAACAGTGTGAAAAAAACCATAGTTGTGCAATCTTTGACAGAGCCGATTTTTGCTGACGAAGAAATCTTTACGTTTATCGACAACAGTCAAGATATGCACGAAAACGACAAGCCAAAAGTAGAATTGTCCGAGCTGTTAAAAGCTGACGGAGATTTGAAAGAGCTTTGTGACGAGCTTTTGGACTGAGCAATAATCAGCAAAATATAAAAAAAACAAAACCCAAGACACAGGGTTTTGTTTTTTTTGTTAATATAATATCGCATAAATTTTTTCTGTCTAAGTCTGATTAAGCGGTTTATAACTAAAATTTTCAATATTTATTAGCCTACTCAATCGCTTTAAAATAATAAATGCGTTTCTTATATATGAAACGCATTTATTTATTCTTTATTTTGAATTAAAATCTAATGCTTAAAACTAGATAACCCATTCTCCGTCTACAAAGAGTTGAATTTTTGCGCCGTCTTTTTTCACTCCGACAACGTTAAGGTCGTCAGCGCCGATCATAAAGTCGCAGTGTTGCAAACTTTCGTTGCAGCCGACTTTGTCAAGCTCTTCCGCCGTCATTTTTGTGCCGTTTTTAACGGTTGTGGGATAAGCTTTGCCCAGTGCAAGGTGGCAACTAGCGTTCTCGTCAAACAATGTATTGTAGAACAAAAGTCCTGTATTGCGGATAGGGGAATTTTTACCCAAAAGAGCGATTTCGCCGATACGGTGACTGCCTTCGTCTGTTTCAATGATATTTTTAAGAGCGTCATAGCCTTTTTTCGCGCTGAAATCAGTGACGTAGCCGTCTTTAAAGGTAATGGAGAAATCGTCGATAATATTGCCGTTATCTACAAGAGGGATAGCGTTTTTGACAACGCCGTTAACCTTGTATTTATGAGGAGCGGTAAAGATTTCTTCTGTAGGCAAATTAGCGGTGAATGCCAATCCGTCTTGTGCCATTTCTTGAGCGGCAAACCAGGTATGACCTTCAGCCAGTCCGACTTTGAGGTCCGTACCGTTTTTGCTTGTTAGATGTATGTAGTCAAACACGTTGTCGTTAAGAACTTTTGCTCTGCGGTTTAGTGTTGCAATATGTTGTTCCCAAGCTTTTAGCGGGTCTTTTTCGTTTAAGCGCATAGTAAGAGCGATAGCGTCCCAAAGTTTGTCAACGGCGTTTTCAGCATTCGGGAAAATCTTTTTAGCCCAAGATTCGGTAGGAACGGAAACAACAAGCCAACGAATCATATTGCTCATAGATGCGTCCTGATAGCGTTTAAAAGCTTTTCTAGCGGCGATATTAGCGAGTTTTAGTTTTTCGGGGTCAACTCCTGCAAAAATAGAGGGGTCTTCCGCTGCAATGGAAATAACGCACATTTTTTCGTCTACCATTTCATCACGTCTGTCAACTTGCCATTTAGAAATATGTTGAAGCGTCTCAATGTCTTCGTAGTCGTATCTCATGCGTGAAAATTTTTCATCTCTGTAATCCATTTTTACCGATTTTGCGCCGTGTTTATATGCTGCTTCTGCGATATAACGTGCAAACGGAGCGGTTTCAATGGGCGCAACGATTACCAAAGATTGATTCTTCTGCAGATTTACGCCTATTTTTATACAAAGTTCAGCGTAATCGGCCAATTGTTTGTTTGTAAGCATTTATCTTTTCTCCTTTTTTTGTTCACGCTTATTTTAACTGTTTTGAGATTTCTTTGTCAAGACAAATCTTAAATATTGTTTTACTTTCATTGCATATCGAATAAAATTATGGTATAATATTCCAAAACTTTATGGGAGGAAAAAATTATGGCAGCACCGATCGTAAGAGGGGGTATACTCAAGGCTATAATCACAACAGTGGTTGTACTTGCAGTTATCGTAGGCGTTGTGGCATTGGTTGCTAATATCACGCCTAATCAAGTCGGTCTTGGTAATATAAACATAAACGGACAAACGCTCAACGACCTTGGTTTGGCGGATTACAAAGTAAAAGATATTTTTACAGCGATAAAATCGCTTTCGGAGGATGCGACAGCTTTTATTGACAATCCTATTGATGCGGAAGCCGAGGCAAGTGCGGAAGCGTTACTTGGCGGAAGCAGTATTGTTGACGGTACAGGTCAAGTTGACTATACAGCTATCTATACCGACAAAGTCGTTTATGACGAAGTGGCAGAAATTGAATATCAAGACGTGGAGCTTGGGGCATTGGCAAACAACTGTCTGCAGCAGCTTATTGCAACAAATGCGCTTAACGGGCAAGCCGTTTTGGTATATAATGGCAATCAAATTCCGTCAAACGTATTAAGAGAAGGCACACAATACACAATCAATGATTTTGAAATAAAAATCGAAGCTCTTACCATAACCGTTGCGGAAACAACCCACGTGAATATAGTTGTAAGTTTTGACTTGTCAGCGCTTACTCAAGACCCACAAGTTCAACCTATTTTGGATGCTATTGAAAACACAGGTTTTATCAAAATACCTGACCCGCTGAAAGTTATTGTTGCGGCAAATATAGAAGTAATCTATGACGCAACGACGGAAACGATTTCTTTTGGAACGGATAGCACTATACTTTTGCAGAACAACCAGCTTTTGACTGATTCTTTATTCGCTTTGCTAAATGAACAAGCGGAAAGCATTAAGAGTATGGCTATTAACCAAGTTGGCGAAGTTTTTTGCCGTATCGTAAACAATCTCGGCAAAGTTAAGAGTATTGAAAACGGTAAAATCGTTTTTGAAACATTCACTTTGAGCGATATTGGCTAAAAACAAAATCTTTTAACAAAATTTTTCTACATAAAAAGACCGCATAAGCGGTCTTTTTATTTTACTATTTCATTTACTTAATATTAAAAAGCTATTTTATCGTTTACATATGCCGCAATTTCACTTATCGGCAGTCTTATTTGCTCCATGCTGTCACGGTCACGCAAGGTTACAGTGTCGTTTTCCAACGTTTCAAAATCTATCGTTACGCAGTAAGGAGTACCGATTTCGTCTTGACGGCGGTAACGTTTGCCAATACTTCCAGCGTCGTCGTATGAGCAAGCAAAGTGTTTTGCAAGCATGCGGTAAATTTCTCTGCCTTTTTCCGACATATTTTTTTGCAAAGGCAGCACGGCGACTTTGTACGCCGCAATAGCAGGGTGAAGATGCAAAACAACACGGGTTTCGTTTTCAAGCTGTTCTTCATCATAAGATTCACACAGCAAAGCGAGCATAAGTCTGTC
>DAOPIV010000062.1:0-6878 GCA_035399325.1 Clostridia bacterium
GAGAAGAAATAACGCCGAAAAACATAATAATGAAAGGACCTACGGGCGTGGGAAAAACGGAAATCGCACGCAGACTTGCAAAGCTTGTAAAAGCGCCTTTTTTGAAGGTGGAAGCGACAAAATACACCGAAGTCGGCTATGTGGGCAGAGACGTTGAATCTATGGTGCGTGATTTGGTGGAAGTTGCGATAAGGCTTGTAAAAGAAGAGCGTTACCGTGACGTGCAAGAAAAAGCGATGGTGAATACCATCAATACCATTGCTGACGCTTTGCTTGCCGCAAAAGAAAATTTGCCCGAAAACATAACAAGAGCGACATTGAAAGACGAGTTGTCGACAAACAGTCTTGACCATATAAAGGTGGAAATTGTTGTACCTGACGAACCAAAACCGCTTGACTTGTCTTCAGCAGGCGGCGGAAGTATCAGTATTGGCAATATTTTTGACGGCATTATGCCCAAAAAGACAAAAAAACGCAAAGTAACCGTTGCGGAAGCAAAACGTATTTTACTTTCGTCTGAAAGCGAAACTCTTATCGACCACGACAGCGTAAATGCAGAAGCCATTATGCGCGCGGAAAATGACGGACTTATTTTTATTGACGAACTTGACAAAATAGCGGGCGGCGGCTCACACAACGGACCCGACGTTTCCCGTGAGGGAGTACAGCGTGACATTTTGCCTATTGTAGAAGGCTGCTCCGTCACCACAAAATATGGTAATATAAAAACCGATTATATTCTTTTTATAGCGAGCGGCGCTTTTCACGTGAGCAAAGTCAGCGACCTTATACCCGAATTGCAAGGACGTTTTCCTGTTGTTGTGGAACTGACAAGCCTTGGCAAAGACGAGTTTGTAAGGATTTTGACAGAACCTCAAAACGCTATTACCGCTCAGTACCAAAAGTTGCTTTCTGTTGACAATATCGATTTGATTTTTGATAAAAGCGGTATAGAAAAAATCGCCGAAATAGCTGTCGATATGAACGCCACTATGGAAGACATTGGCGCAAGACGTTTGCAAAGCATTTTGGAAAACTTGGTGGAAACCATTTCTTTTGACGCAGACGAAAGCAGCGAAAGAGTAACCGTTACCGTAGACGAAAAATTTGTAGTTGAAAATCTGTCTCAAACGGCAAAAACTCTTAATTTGAACAAATATATTTTATAAAAATGGAAAAATTGATATGACAGATAATGGTCATGTGATAGAATTGAAAGGTAAAGACGCTGTAGTGCGAATATATCGTAGCTCAGCATGCGGCAACTGCTCAATGTGCGGTCTTACTTCCGATAAAAAATACATTGACATCGAAGTTGAAAACACATTAGATGCGAAAGTGGGCGAACAAATAGAGATTTCTTTTAACGATACGTCTGCTTTCAAAGTTTCCGCCATCGTATATCTCATTCCTCTTTTTGCCGCTTTGCTTTTAATGTTAATCGGCTATTTTATGAAAGTTGCCGAGTGGATTTTATGCATTGTTTTTGTGGCTGGACTCAGTTTGGGATTTTTGATTGTCAGATATATCGACAAAAATTACGCAAAAAATTCTAAACTCGTACCTCGAATGGTGAAAATTATAAAGGAGACAGAAAAAAATGAGTAAAGTAGAAGTAGTAACAAATAAAAATTTCGACCAATTTACTAGTGAAATTGCTGTTATTGATTATTGGGCTACTTGGTGCGGACCTTGCAAAATGCTTGCTCCCGTTCTGGAACAAGCGGCGGAACAGCTTCCGACCGTAAAATTTGGCAAAGTCAATGTTGACGATGAAAACGACCTTGCAAATAATGCTGAAGTCCAAGCAATACCCAACATATGTATTTATAAAAAAGGCAAATTAGTAGATAGAATAATTGGCGTTCAGCCTTTGGCAAAAATAGTGGAAACGATAAAAAAACACTTATGAGGTGAAATATGATAGACTTGAAAACCCTAAAACAATGTGACCCCGAAGTTTATGAAGCGTATATGCTTGAGCTTACACGTCAGCGTCAAAATATTGAGCTTATTGCAAGCGAAAACTTTACGTCTCCCGCAGTGCTTGCCGCTATGGGCAGTCATTTGACCAACAAATATGCCGAAGGTTACCCAGCAGGCAGATATTACGGCGGTTGCGAGTTTGTAGATATAGCTGAAAATCTTGCCCGTGACAGAGCAAAAGAGCTTTTTGGAGCGGAGCACGCAAACGTTCAGCCACACTGCGGAGCAAACGCAAACACAGCGGTATACGTGGCGTTTTTAAAACCCGGCGATACTATTATGGCTATGAATTTGTCTCACGGCGGACACCTTTCTCACGGCAGCCCCGTGAATATTTCGGGTAAATATTTCAACATTGTTCCTTACGGTGTAAACCCCGAAACGGAAATGATAGATTACGAAGAACTCGAAAAAATCGCTCTTGAAAACAATCCAAAAATTATTGTTGCGGGTGCAAGCGCATATTCGAGATTTATAGATTTTAAACGTTTTAGAGAAATTGCGGACAAAGTTAACGCAATATTAATGGTTGATATGGCTCATATAGCAGGACTTGTTGCCGCAGGTTTGCACCCCAGTCCCGTTCCTTACGCAGACGTTGTCACAAGCACAACTCATAAAACTTTGCGTGGTCCTAGAGGCGGATTGATACTTTGCAAACAACAATGGGCTAAAAAAATTGACAGTGCAGTATTCCCAGGCACACAAGGCGGACCGCTTATGCACGTAATCGGCGCAAAAGCAGTATGTTTTGGCGAGGCATTGAAACCCGAATTTAAAGAATATCAAAAACAAGTTTTAGTCAATGCTCAAGTTCTTGCAAAGTCTATGAAAGACAACGGACTTCGTCTTGTTTCTGGCGGTACTGACAATCACCTTATTTTGGTTGACGTTCGTGGCAGCGGTTACACAGGCAGGTCTTTGACTGATACTTTGGACAAAATTCATATCACAGTAAATGCAAATACTATTCCTTTCGACCCAGCACCGCCGAAAATCGCAAGCGGTATAAGAGTAGGCACGCCAAGTGCGACAACTCGTGGTATGAAAGAAGTCGAAATGGTAGAAATCGGCGAAATCGTAGCGGATGTTATCAAAAACGGCGAAAGCTCGCTTGACCGTAATCTCAAACGTGTTTTGGCTCTTACCGACCGTTTCCCGCTTTACGAAAAAGATATTATCGAATAATTTTGTTGAAACTTTAAATTAACCTTTATTAAATTTAAAACGGGTGCAAAAACCCGTTTTTTTTCATAAAAAAAACGAATTGTGAATGATAAAAGTATCAAAAATTTGTAAGCTGTCGGCAATAAAAATAAACCAATTTATATCAAAAAAATTTGTCAAAAGTGCCGTATTATGATTGACAACAAAGACATAATAATGTTATATTATTCCTAGTAAAAGAGTAGGATTTAAATTATGAAAATGTCAACCAAAGCCAGATACGGTTTGTACGCCGCAACAGAGCTTGCCAAAGTGTACGACGGTGAAACCACTCTTTCAGTGGCGGATATGTCGACAGCTATAGGAGTCACGGAAAAATATTTGGAGCAAATACTTTCGCTGTTAAAAAACGACGGTATTGTACTAGCTCAACGTGGGGCATATGGCGGATATATTTTGTCAGACAAGCCCGAAAAAATTTCTGTGGGCAGGGTATTAAGATGCTTGGAGAACGACCTCAAAATCGTAGATTGCATAGGTGCTACTTGCGGTAGGGGAAAATGCGCTCCCCATACGCTGTGGAATAGACTTTATAAAAACATTAACGAATTTTTGGATTCGATTACGCTAAAAGAACTTTTGGAGGAAATATAATGCGAATATATCTTGACCATGCGGCAACAACTCCGCTGGACGAAGAAGTTTTGCAAAAAATGTTGCCGTACTTTACTGAAAAATTTGGAAATACGCACAGCCAGCATAATTACGGCAAAGAGACTGCGATTGCTGTCGATAAAGCTCGAAAACAAGTGGCTGACGCTCTTGGTTGCAGTCCGAATGAAATATATTTTACCGCTTCGGGTACGGAAAGCGATAACTGGGCTATAAAAGGAACTGCATTTGCGAACCGTGAAAACGGCAATCATATTATTATTTCTTCTATAGAGCATCATGCAGTGCTAAACAGTGCAAAATGGCTGGAAAAAAATGGGTTTGCTGTGACATATTTACCTGTAGACGAGTTTGGAGTTATCAAACTTGACGAATTAAAAAAAGCGATTACACCCAAGACTGTGCTGGTTTCCGTTATGCTTGCAAATAATGAAGTCGGTACAATAGAGCCAATAAATGAAGTCGTGGAGATATGCCACGCCAAGGGCATTTTGGTGCATACGGATGCAGTCCAAGCTGTCGGGGCTATGGAAATCAACTTAAAAGAACTTGGAGTTGACCTTGCATCGGTTTCCGCTCACAAATTTTACGGTCCTAAAGGCGTAGGCGCATTGTTTATTAAAAACGGTATCCGCATCGACAAACTTATTATCGGCGGCGGTCAAGAAAGAAATCAGCGTGGCGGCACAACCAATACCCCCGCAATAGTCGGTATGGGCGAGGCTATAGAGACAGCCGTTAGAGATATGCAAAAAAATAACACATATGTAAAAGAGCTTAGAGATTATTTTGTCAAGCGTGTTACCAATGAAATACCTTATGTCAAATACAACGGACATCCGACAAATAGATTACCCTCAAATGCCAATTTTTCCTTTGAATTTATAGAAGGAGAAGGAATATTGATGCTTCTTGACCTTGGCGGTGTTGCGGTGTCATCGGGCTCGGCTTGTTCGTCAGGCACACTTGACCCGTCTCACGTTTTGTTAGCTATGGGTGTCGATATTGTGCTTGCGCACGGCTCGCTTAGATTTAGTCTGGGAAAACACAATACAAAAGAAGAAATAGATTATACGGTGGATTTACTTAAAAAAACTGTCGAAAGGCTTCGTAAGATGTCACCGCTGTTTACGCTAAAAGAAGGAGAAATAAAGAATGTATAACCAAAAAGTTTTGGACGCTTTTGCAAATCCCAAAAACGTGGGAGTAATAGAAAATGCAGACGGAGAAGGCACAGTAGGAAATCCCACTTGCGGCGATATTATGAAAATAACGCTCAAAATTGACAATGATATTATAACCGACGCAAAATTTCAAACATACGGTTGTACGGCGGCAATAGCCACCAGCAGCACGGCAACAGAAATGATAAAAGGCAAATCCGTAGAGGAAGCTATGAAACTCACAAATTCTCAAGTAGTGGAATATTTGGAAGGTTTGCCTCCGCAAAAAATACATTGTTCGGTACTTGCGGAAGAAGCGATAAAAAAAGCAATAGAAAATTATCAAGAAAAAAAGAAAGCAAAATAATTTATTGCAAAATCTGTTTTTCAGATAGATTACTTTTTGCCCAATAATTTCCACCAAAAAAGTCTGTTGATATTTCCGCCCGATAAGCACACTAGTAAAATAGAAACTTATTTGCGGAGGTTAATAAATGAAAATGAAAAATTTTTTGATTGGCATGGCTTTGGGAGTTGCGGCAGGAATGTGTCTGGCTGAAATCCCTGCAGTAAAAAATTTTATAACGACAGGCAAGAAAAAAATCAAAAAAATGGTAAAAGCCAACGATGATTAAAACTTTTTAAGGGCAAAAAACTTGCCCTTAAATTTTTCACCAAAACACTACCAAATTTTGGTTGTATATGATACAATGCTGCTATGGGTAGAATATTGGCTCTTGACGTCGGTGACGCAAGAATAGGGCTCGCTGCGTCTGACCTTATGCAGATTATTGCAAATCCGTTGGAAACATATCACCGCAAAAAAAACGACAACGATTTTTTATATATTGCCGATTTGGCAAAACAAAAAGAAGTCGAACTCATAGTTTGCGGTTTGCCGTTGGGTATGAATAATCTCGAAAACGAGCAAACTCAAAAAACCCGAGCGTTTATCGAAAAACTATCGAAGTTTACCAATTTACCCGTCAGGTTTATTGACGAAAGACTTACCACAGTTTCGGCGGAAAAAGTATTGATCGAAGGCAATGTTCGCCGAGAAAACCGCAAAGGAGTCATAGACAAAGTTGCGGCGACAATTATTCTGCAAAACTATTTGGATTATTACAAACAAAAAAGTTAATTTATATCGGAGGTAGATAATGGTTAAAGAACCTATCAACAAAAAAGAAGAAGAAAACGAAGATTTGGTAACTCTATTAGACGACGAAGGAAATGAAGTCGATTTTTATCACGCAGCTACCGTGGACTACAAAGGAAACTGGTACATTTTTTTGCAACCAGCTGAAGAAATGGAAGACATCGAAGAAGACGAAGTAGTTATTTTCAAACTCGAAAAAGACGAAAAAGGCGAAGATTTATTTACGCCCATTGACGACGAAAAGCTTTTGGACGAAGTTTATCACGAATATGAAAAAATGGTGGAAGAAGCTTGCGAATGCGAATGCGGCTGTGAAGACGAAGACTGTGAATGCGAAGACGAAGAATGTCACTGTCACGACGAAAAATGCGATTGCAAGAAAAAATAATTTCAAATTATTTTCAAAAGAAAGCTCCCAAGTTTTTTCTTGGGAGTTTTTATTTTTTCGTATTGCTTTAAAAAAGACAAATAAAATCAGTTTTCATTTAACGTAAATTTAAAATAATTAACTAAACGGTCACAAAATATTTGCTAAAAAAAGGCGTTTATGATAAAATTATCAAGGTTTAATACGCACTCGTGACTAATTCGGTGGTTGTGCCCTTAATAAAAGGGAAAAAATCGGAGATATAAAAGCACGGGGAGGATTAAAAAACAATAAAAGGAGATTTTACACAAATGGCAGTTGTTTCAATGAAACAACTTCTGGAAGCAGGCGTTCACTTTGGACA
>DAOPIV010000063.1:0-6545 GCA_035399325.1 Clostridia bacterium
TCACTTTGTTGTACGGAATACTTTTATTGTATTCGGCAAATTATTTAATTTTGCTACCAGTAAAGCCACTTGTTCATTGTTTTCTATATCAACTGTCACAGTAGCGACAGCGTTGCGTGTTTTTGGGTCTTTTCGGGCGTTTATTGATAAAAGCGGCAAGTTTTCATTTGCAATAACCCTTGTAATATCTGCAAAAACTCCGCCTTTATCTTCTGAAATTATTTGGAGAGTTGCGCTGAAAGTAGCTTCTGTGGTAACTTTTGCCCATTCTGCTTCCACCAAACGCTCTTTTTCAAAGGTTTTGACTGCGGGACAGTCTTTGCGGTGAACGCTTACGCCACGACCTCGTGAAACATAACCTATTATTTCATCCCCCGGTACGGGTGAACAACATCCCGAAAAACGCACCAAAATATCTTCCGCACCTTTGATTATGACGCTGTTTTCTTTTGCGGAATGCTTGTGTTTGCGAACGGGTATATCTTCTTGTATCGATCCGTTTGCAACATTCGCAGCCAAAAGTTTGAATATGACTTGGTTTATAGACAATCCGCCGTAACCCAAAGCAGCATATAACTCATCAAGCGTATTAAACATATATCTGTCGCAAACAGCCTTTTCCGCTTCGTCCGTCAATAACTCCGAAAGCGTATAACCACGTCTTTTAGCCTCACGCTCTAACATGGATTTGCCTGTTTTAATATTTTCGTCTTTTAGTTCTCGTTTGAAAAATTGACGAATTTTCGCTTTTGCACCGCTTGTTTTGACTATTTTCAGCCAGTCACGTGAAGGTCCTTTTGAGTTTGGGTTTGTCAAAACTTCAATAACATCGCCCGTTTGAATAATTTTATCAAGCGGAACAATTTTGCCGTTCACTTTTGTGCCAACGCATCGATTGCCGACTTCACTGTGTATCATATAAGCAAAGTCAAGTGCAGTAGCGCCAGCCGAAATTGCTCTGACGTCACCTTTTGGCGTGAAAACATAAACTTCGTTGCTTATACTGATATCTTTACGAATATAGTCCAAAAATTCTTTGCTGTCTTTAAGGTCGGTTTCGTAATTAAGAACGTCTTGCACCCAAGTAAGTTTGTCGTCAAGCTCGGTAACGCCTTTTACGCCTTCTTTATATTTCCAGTGAGCGGCGATACCATATTCCGCTATCTTGTGCATTTCATGAGTGCGGATTTGGATTTCAAAAGGCACACCGAAGTTGGTAATAACGGTTGTGTGCAACGACTGGTATAAGTTTGGTTTCGGCACGGCGATGTAATCTTTAAAGCGTCCCGGAACGGGTTTCCAGCGAGCGTGGATTGCGCCAAGCACGGTATAGCAGTCTTTTACGGAATTTACGATAATACGCACGGCAGTCATATCGTATATTTGGTCAAGCGTTTTGTTTTGACTGCGCATTTTTTTGTAAATACTGTAAAAATGTTTTGTACGCCCCGAGATTTCAGGCTCATCCACGTCAGTTTCTTCCAAAATGCGATAAATCTCTGCGATAACGCTATCTACAAGAGCCTGCCTTTCTTCTTTTTTCAATGCGATATTTTTCGCAAGATAGTCATAACTTTCACGGTCTAGGTATTTTAACGCAAGGTCCTCCAGCTCGCACTTTACGGGCGAGATACCAAGTCTGCCGGCAAGCGGAGCGTATATTTCACGGGTTTCTTTCGCCATATTTATTTGTTTTTCTTTGGTCAGATACCCGAGAGAACGCATATTGTGGAGTCTGTCGGCAAGTTTTATAAACAATACCCTTATATCTTTAGACATAGCGAAAAACATTTTTCTGATATTTTCCGCTTGTTCTTCTTCTGCGTTGTTAAAGTGGAGTTTTTCCAGTTTCGTTACGCCTTTTACCAAGTCGGCGATTTCATTTCCAAATTTGTTTCTTATATCTTCATCTGAAACAACAGTATCCTCAACGGTGTCGTGCAAAAGCGCAGCACAAACGGCAGCCGTATCCAGTCCCAAATCCATAAGAATATCGGCGACTTGAAGCGGATGAGTTATATACTCGTTTCCACTTGCACGAAACTGTCCCAAATGAGCTTTGGCTGCATAATCATATGCGTCCATAATTAAATCATAGTCACGCTGATAATAGTATCTCGCCTTGCTTTTGAGATTTTCGAGCAATTTTTCTGTTGTTTGTTGAATTTTTTCCATAATTTAAATATATCACATCAACTTTGTTTAATCAACTTTATTAAACAGTTTAAAAGTATCCGAGTTTGCCAAATCGGTTTTATCGGATCGCAGTATTTCGTAAGAAAAAGGCTTTGCAAATTTTAGCAAATTAAGTTCTTCAAAGACTTTTACAGCGGCTATGAATTGGGCGTAATTTACGTCCCCCAGCCTGAGTTTCATAAATAACGTTCGCAAATCAACTGCTTTAACGTTTTCCAACAATGCTTTGTAAACAGTAGCGCAAATCGCCCTATCAAGCCGTAAATTCAGGCAAGACGGCAGTTTTGCTTCAATTTGGAAAAGACTGTGAGGTGAAGAATACGTTGGACAAAAGCCGTCGTACTCGCCGAAAACTATCACATTTGAATAACGACAAAAAGATTCTTCGCTAGCGGGTGAAATAAGTACGGCATTATCAGCAAAAATGTTTTGCGAGAAGAAAAATACTCTATATGCTGAAAAGTCAAAAAATTCTGCTGCTACGGCATATTCTTGATAAGAAGCAAAAACCGCCAATGTTCCGACTTTTTTCAATAATTTATTAACTTTTTTTGAGTCTATTAAATCAACGTTTCTTTTATTAAGCCTTGTCAAAAGATTTTGAGTGTACAACTCCTCAAAACGTAAAGAATTTTTTAGTCTGATATTATTTATAATTCCTACCACTCTTTTTGAATATGAATCGTATTCGAGATTAAACAGTATTTCGCACTCTCCACCTGCATTGAGAGCATCGTAATATGCCGAAAAACGATAAAAACCTTTGAGTTCAAGTCCATTGTTTAACGTGATTTTTAAATGATTTTTTTCAGTACCGAACAGCGTTGCAATTTTTGCAAAATCCGCTAAGTGGAAAACTATTTTGTCATTGGGTAAAAGCGGCTGTAACATTTCTAGTTTATTAAAATTTTCTTTTACTAAATATTTACCATCGAATTCCAAATCATAATAATTTACGGCACAATCGCTTCTTTTCACAGATTTTAAAGCTTTTACCAATTCGTTTTTAAGGGTTCCCAAATTTTCACTTTTGACTGTAAAGCCCACAGATGCTTTGTGACCGCCGAATTTAACCAAGGTTTCGGAAACTGAGTCAAACAATTCATATAAATTGACCTCATCAATTCCCCTTGCCGAACCGACAAAATTGTCACCGTCACGAGTCATAAAAACAGCAGGTATTCCGTATGTTTCCTTAAATCTATTAGCGGCAATACCTAAAACGCCGTTTTTCCACCCGTCGTCATACAAAAATATCAATCCGTCCTGCATAAATTGCTTGTCTGAAAGCATACTTTCGGCTTTGGTCACAACATCGTCAACCAAAAATCTGCGTTCTTCATTTGCACGCAAAAGCTCTTGTATTGCGGCGTCGTCAACAAAATTTTGCATTAACAACACTTGTAAAGCCAAATACGGGTCGCCAATTCGTCCTGCGGCGTTTATTTTCGGGGCAATTTTCAGCGCTATATCGTTAGCCGTGTAAGGTTTTGAACATTTTGACAGTTCCGCAAGTCTTTTTAGTCCTTTATGGTTGAAATGTTTTAGTCCAATTTTTACAATGTCTCTGTTTTCGTCAATAAGCGGCATCATATCGGCTACAGTGCCAACGGTGGCTAAATCATAATAATTTTTTGATTGATTATATCCGCCCACAGCTTGCACAAGTTTTAGAGCTACTCCTGCTCCCGCAAGATACGCATACGGATATCCCATTTTTGGATTTACACATACGCAGTCGGGAATATTTTTTGGAATCTCGTGGTGGTCGGTGACAATAATGCCAGCGGAAATTTCTTTTTGCAAAATATCTATTTCCGCCTTGTTTGAAATACCGCAGTCCACCGTGATAATTAACTCGTACTGTTTTTTTGAAAAAGCGTCGTAAATGTTTTCAATGTGCATTCCGTAACCCTCGTCTCGGGTGGGTATGACAACATCACATTCGGTACCGTTGTTGTTGAAGAAAAGCTTTAATATTGCGCTGGCAGTCAGTCCGTCGGCATCGTAATCGCCATATATAAGAATTTTGCCGCCCTCTTTCATTGTTTTTGTTACAATGTCAGCCGCTGCTGCCATATTTTTCATCAGCGACGGTTCGTAAATATTTTTCTCGTCAAAATTGAAATATCTTTCGGCATTATGTTTTGTTACCCCACGTGAAGAAAAAAGACGTGCCATATCGGCGTCTATTTGATAATTTTTTATCAAATAATCCGCATCGTCTTTGTTGTAATTGGGGTTAAGCAAAAATAAATCTTTCATCTCACTATATATAAACAGCCTTCACCGTATGGGAAGGCTGTCAAAAAATATTTCAAAAAATTGTTATCTTACCGACATTTTGTCCTTTAGTGGCAACAAAACGTAAAGATTTGTCAATGTAGCGAATACTACGCCTATAAACAAAGGAACAGTAATGCTTAAAATGTATATTGACAAAGACACTGAGAACGCAATCAAAGCGAGCATCAAGACTATTGCCGTAAACAAAATCGGTTTGCGGATTTCGTTATATGCCGTTTGTGAAGACATATCTTTGGCGTTTGCAAGTCTGTTTGCAACTAGTGCAGTCAAAAACATTGAGAACGCAGCAACAATAAGCGTTGCGTAAATGGTTCCAACTGTGACTTTGATGCCAAGATAAGCCAAAATCATTCCCGTTGCCAAAACAGTCATAAGATTCAAAATCAAAACGACTACTGAGGAAACTGTCATTTGAACTCTTCCAAGCTTGCCGCATGCGAAAAGCATTACAACAACGAACACAGCAAAAACGATAGCAAGGCTTATTCCGCCCCAAAGGATAGTGTCATTGCCATAAGATGCGTTATTAGCGCCTGCAAACACTGTGTCAACGCCTTGCATTGTAGCCAAACCCTCAAAACGAGCTATTTGGTCAGCTGTAAGATCACCAAACACATAAACAATTCCTTTGATGTCTTCAGTCAAATTTGTCTGATGACGCACTGACTGCACAAGCAAATTTTCTTCTGAAACGATTTGGTCTACTGCTTGTTCAACAGCGGAAATATCATCCTCTTCTATAAAACCAAACTGAATTACAACGGATTTTCCCATACCAAATTCAAAACCGCCGATAACGTCAGTAACAAAAATACATACAACGCCCAAAATTACCACTAAAAGCAGGGCAATAAGCACTGTCAAAAATTTTGCGTTAGTCATTTGCTTTTACCTCCTTGCTTACTCGGTGCCACATTGGACTGTGACTGAGCGTGTAAAAAATATTTGCGAAAAGTTTTGTGACATATAGTGTAGAAAACAGTCCGAAAACAGTGAAATATGTTAACAAAACGCCAAATGTCTTAAATGAATTCGGAGCTGCAGCCCAGATAGTGATTGAAGCAACTAACACCATCAGCGAAATCCAAACAATGGGTTTTGTATATGTTGCGTAACTCTTAGTCATAGACGCACGAAGACGTTTTTCTATATTCGGCTCAACGTCGGTGTTTGCGGATTTACGATATTTTTCAAGTATTAATGTGTTGAACAAAGCAAACACTGCAATGCCTACATAAAATCCAATGAAAGCTCCGACCGAAATTTCGCTTCTATAAATGAATGTAGCTGTCAAAAGCGAGGCAATCATAGTTATTAACAAAGATATTGACGCAGCCAGTCCCGACAAACCGTAATTTACAATAAACGCAACCGCAACCGCTAAAGCAATCACAGCCAAACCGATGTTAGCCCAGTTTATTGCAGTTTCTCCGCTTATAGCTTCCGCAACATATATATCATTCATAGTCATAGTAAAGCCGTAATTTCCGCTACCCAAAATCGTATACAAAAATTGCGCTGCTGTTGCGTCTGTTGTGGAAACATTTACAGTGTCGCTGTCAAACTGCTCAGTTAATGTGGAAGTTGTGTAGTCTTCCCCGTCTACTCTAAAATATATTTTTACGCTTGTTTCAGATGCGGTTTCAGTCAAAGTAGCCAAAGCCGTCTTAGCTTCGTCATCCAAAACCATAACAACATAGTAAGTGCTGGTTCCGTAGGAAACATAAACGTCAGTAAAATGCGTACTGTCTGTTATGACGGTATATGCTTTGGTTGTTTCGTCATATGTGCATATTTCAAACAAACCGTTACTGTATATTGCGGAATAAAAATCTTCGTCATACGAGTTTACTGGCAAAGTAAGCGAAATGTTTGTAGAAGATGCAACGATTTGGGATTTTTCCAAACCGTAATTTGCAAGTCTTTCTTCCATAATTCCGATAGAATTGTCGATAAGAATGGCAAAATCTTCGTCAGTGATTTCTGACGGGCGTTCGATACTAAAAGATGTTGTAACGCCGTCTGCCAAATCGGTTCCGTTA
>DAOPIV010000064.1:0-6300 GCA_035399325.1 Clostridia bacterium
TTCATTACAAGGTCAAAAGCTTCGCTGTCACGGTCAATTCCGTCCAAAAATTCGGTTGTGTTTTTTGGCATACTGTTGACTATTTCCGTCATTTTTTCCGTTTCGGTTTCATAACCTTTTTTACCTGCCGTAAGCCCCGCCACCATTTGAGTAAGAGCGGATGAGATAGCGGCGCACATTGCGGACACACTTCCGCCGCCCGGTACCGGTGCGTCGCTTGCGGTCAAAGCTGTAAAATCTTTAATCGATTGGTCTTGCAGTAACATTTATTTTCTCCTAAATTTTATTTAATACGATTTGTCCTTTTTTGATGACGGTCAGAGCGTGATTTACACAAAAATTGTAAGACAAAAATTTTATCGACGGAACGTTGTGGATAATTATGTCCGCTTGTTTGCCTTTTTCCAGTGTGCCGATATTTTCGCCCCGATTAATTGCACAAGCGGCATTGAGCGTTAACGCACAGAGAGTTTCATCGACAGTCATACCCATATACATACAGCTTAATGCAATAACAAGCGGAATGCTTTGTGTGTAACAACTGCCTGGATTGAGGTCGCTTGCAACCGCCACAGCGCAACCGCTGTCTATCATTTTGCGAGCGGGAGCGTACTGTTCTTTTAGAGAAAATGCTGTTGCGGGCAGTAAAACGCCGATTGTGTCAGATTTGCTTAGTTTGGCGATATTTGTTTCATCTATATGGAGCAAATGCTCAACGCTAACGGCACCTATTTCGCACGCTACTCCGCTTCCACCCAAAGGCACGATTTCTTCGGCGTGCATTTTTAAGCCCAAGCCCAGTTTTTTTGCCGATAATAGTAAGCGTTTACTTTGAGTGACATCAAATACGTTTTTTTCGCAAAAAACGTCGCAAAACTCCGTTTTTGTTTTTTCTTTTACGGCAGGCAAAACTTTGTCTATAATAAAATCTATATAACTGTCAGCGGAATCGAATTCTTTTGGCGTTGCGTGCGCTCCCATATAGGTTTGGATTATTTCAACAGGCTGAGCGTTATTAAGCTCGCTCATTACGCCAAGTTGTTTTAGTTCGGTGTCGATATCAAGACCATATCCGCTTTTGCCTTCAATTGTCGTTACGCCGTATTCTAGATATTTTTGAAGCCTTTTTTTGCCTTCGGAAAATAGCTCGTCAGTGGTTGCGTTGCGGGTTTTATTTACAGTATTAACGATACCACCGCCACGCTTCATTATTTCCATATAGCTCATTCCGTTAAGACGGTCGTTAAACTCTTCTTCCCGATAGCCGCCAAAAATAAAATGAGTGTGACAGTCGATAAATCCGCTTGTTACGGTCTTGCCTGTGCAATCTATTATTTCGGCGTTAGCGGTATTAAAATGCGAAATTTCCGACATCGGGAAAACGGCTTCTATTTTTTCATTGTTCGTTAAGATACAGCCGTTTTTTATAACGAGCGGTTTTGACATTTCGTTGCCTTTTTTTGCCGTGTTACCTGTAAAGGTGACGATTTCGGCGGCGTTTTTTAGTAAAAGTTTCATTATTTATAAATTGCTTTCAAGCACTTGGCTTGGTTTAAATTCTTCTATTTGCAAATAATATTCCGCGCAGTCAACGAGCGCCTGCATAGGCACGAGTCCAATGACTTCGGTGCCAATTACGTTCACGCCGTAACGTCTTGCCTCGACCTTTACCATTTCCACAGCCATATAAATGGGGGTTTGGGTGTAATCGGTAAGGTTCATCGACACTTGGACGATATGGCGGTCTTTTAGCTCCACGCCCATAGCTTTGACAAAACGCAAACCGCCGCCGATGAATCGAACACGCTTGCCGATTTTTGTAGCGATGTCAAGATTGTCGGTGTCAAGGTTTACATTAAACGCAACCAGTGGCATTCTCATACCAACTGCGGTGACGCCAGCAGTCGGGTGGGGAGCGTCATTGCCATAGTCTGCTTTCCATTCGGGTTTTTTCATTTTTTCCGCCATTCCCTCAAACTGACCTTTGCGAATATTAGCAAGATTTTCCCTGTCTGGGTTTGTTGCGGATTTTTCATATAGAAAAACTGGTATACCGTATCTACTCCACATCTGCTCGCCCACAAATTTGCTTAGCTCGATTGCTTCTTCTTTTGTGACGTTACGGATAGGAATAAAAGGCACAACGTCAGTAGCTCCCATACGGGGGTGCTGACCTGAGTGTTTTGTCAAGTCGATAATATCTTTTGCAACGCCAATGGCATCTAACACCGCTTCCGCAAGGGGCATAGGTTCGCCGACAACGGTGACAACCATACGGTTGTGGTCTGCGTCTGCGCTGTAATCAAGCAGTTTTACATCGGTTTTGTTTCTAAAACAATTTACGATTTTTTCAATTGATTCGGGGTTTCTGCCTTCGCTGAAATTTGGCACGCATTCAACGATTTTGTTGATTGACATAAGATTTTTGGTCTCCTGTATTTATAATTTTTATTTTTTCGTTGCGTATTTATCGTATTCTTTTGCCACAAGCTCGCTTACGGCTTTTTCGTCGGTAAGATAAGGTAACGTAATATGGTTTTTGTCGCCGTAAAGACGGTTGTATTCGATAGAGGTTTCGATAGCGTTATTATTTCTTGCCCAGCTTCGTCTTGCCACTCCGCCCATTACGTCCCAAGGCATTGCGTTAGTCAGTATTTCGTCCACACGCTCGCTGCCGTCAAGCACCATTCCAAAGCCGCCGTTTATGGCTTTGCCTATCCCAGTACCGCCGCCGTTATGCAGCGCTACAAGGCTCATACCCCTTGCGCAGTTTCCGCCGAAAATATGAGTAGCGGTGTCTGCCATAATATTGCTTCCGTCTTTTATGTTGCTGGTTTCTCTAAACGGCGAGTCTGTGCCGCCTGTGTCGTGGTGGTCACGCCCAAGCATAACGGGACCTATTTCGCCGTTACGCACCATTTCGTTAAATTTCAATGCGATTTTTAGTCTGCCTAATGCATCTTGATAGAGTATTCGTGCTTGTGTACCTACCACAAGGCGGTTTTTCTCGGCGTCTTTAATCCAAATATAATTGTCCATATCTTGGAATCGGCGGTCATTGTCGATACAGTTCATTGCCGCCATATCGGTTTTGTGTAAGTCTTCGGGTTTGCCTGATAAACATACCCAGCGGAAAGGTCCGTAGCCGTAGTCAAAACATACGGGACCCAAAATATCTTCGACATAGCTCGGGAAAATAAATCCGTCAAGCTCGTTTGTGCCGTTTTTGCAAATTTCGCTGACGCCCGCATCGTATACCGCTTTCATAAAACTATTGCCGTAATCAAAGAAATAAGTTCCTTTTGCGTGAAGTTTTTTAATCACGTTAAAATGCGCTTGCAAGGTTTTGTCAACCAGTTTGCGGAATTTTGCTTCATCGGTTTGGAGCAGTCTTGTGCGTTCGGTAAACGTGATACCCTGCGGACAGTATCCGCCATCGTAAACGGCGTGACAGCTCGTTTGGTCTGAAAGTATATCTATATGTTTGTCATTGGCAAGGGCATATTCTAATAAATCCACAATATTGCCGTGAAATGCTATCGCTATGCCAATACGGTCTTTTTTGCATTTTTCGGCCAGTTCAAACGCTTCTATTGGCGTTTGGGCTACAGCGGATACCCATCCTTGTTCGTGGCGGGTTTTTATTCTACTTTCATCCACTTCGGCGATAATACCCACGCCTTGAAGTATCTCTATGGCTTTGCCTTGCGCTCCACTCATACCGCCCAAGCCGCTACTGACAAACAAAACTCCGTTTAGGTTTGCATTTTGCGCAATACCAAGTTTCATTCGTGCCGCATTCAAAATGGTATTGTACGTTCCGTGTACGATGCCTTGCGGACCTATATACATCCAACCGCCCGCTGTCATTTGACCGTAGTTAGATACGCCCAAAGCGGCAGCTCTATGCCAGTCTTGCTGATTGTCAAACATTCCAACCATCAATCCGTTTGTAATTATTACTCGGGGGCTGCGTTTGTCGCTTTTGAATAGTCCCATTGGGTGACCGCTAGCCACAACCAAAGTTTGCTCGTCTGTCAATATTTCCAAATATTTTTTGATAAGATTGTATTGCATCCAGTTTTGGCAGACTTGACCCGTTTCGCCGTAAGTTACGAGTTCGTAAGGATAAAGGGCGATTTCAAAATCCAGATTGTTATCGATCATTACTTGAAACGCTTTACCCTCGATACATTTTCCTTTGTATTGGTCTATGGGTTTGCCCCAAATTCTGCCTTCGGGACGAAAACGGTAACCGTATATTCTGCCCATTGTATAAAGCTCTTGCAACAGTTCGGGCGCTAATTCCGCTTGCCATTCTTCGGGGATATATCGCAAAGCGTTTTTTAATGCCAACTCGGTTTCTTCTTTACTTAGACGAAAATCTCTTTTTGGCGCACGCCTAATGCCTTCTACAAAATTTTTTTTGGGCGGCAAGTAATCGAGTTTTACCGTCATTGCTTTTCCAATGTCAAAATTCGTAATCATTTTTATTAACCTCTAAAATTTTTTTAAAGCAGTTTGCCCACTGCGTTTTCGACAGCGTTCAAAATATTGCCGTTACGGATAAGCTCGGCACATTTTGCGATGTCGGGCGCTATAAAACGGTCTTTATTCATAAATGTTACCGCATTACGGACGGTTTCGTACGCAGCCGCTGTGCCTTTGCCCAGTTTTTTCGTTTTGTCGCCGAAATCAATGGCTTGACAAGCGACAAGTAACTCTATCGCAAGCACGTTAGTGACGTTATCCACAATCGTTTTTGCTTTTCGTGCCGCCGTCATACCCATACTGACGTGGTCTTCTTGGTTTGCGCTACTAGTGATACTGTCAACGCAAGCGGGATGAGATAATACTTTATTTTCGTTAACCAGTGAAGCGGCAACGTACTGCGGAATCATAAAGCCGCTATTGAGTCCGCCTTTTTTGACTAAAAATGCGGGCAGTCCGCTAAGCTGAGGATTAACAAGCCTTTCGATGCGTCTTTCGCTAACATTAGCAAGTTCGCTTAATGAAATCGCCAAAAAGTCTAGCGCCATAGCAAGGCATTGTCCGTGGAAGTTTCCGCCACTAATAGCTTGGTCGGTTTCGGGGAAAATAACGGGGTTGTCGGTAACGGCGTTTATCTCACGCTCGACAACACCTTTGACATAACTTAAAGCGTCCTTGCTCGGTCCGTGTATTTGCGGAACACAGCGGATAGTGTAAGCGTCCTGCACTCTGATTTCGCCTTGACGGGTGATGCGTTCGCTTTCATTAAGCAAAGTAAGCAAATTTTTTGCCGTGTCTATTTGTCCTTGCTGACGGCGAAGTTCTTGTATTCTCGGGTCAAAAGGGTCTGTAACCGCTCTTTGTGCTTCCATTGTAAGTGCCGAGCATATATCAGCTATTTTGTTAAGTCTTTCTGCATCAACCACGTTTAGGGTGGCAAACGAATTCATCGCTTGCGTGCCGTTTATTAAAGCCAATCCTTCTTTGGCAGTAAGTTCGATAGGGCTAAGTCCAGCCAAAGCCAATGCTTTTTTGGCTGTCATCTTTTTGCCTTTGTAAAAAGCATCGCCCATTCCGAGCAAAGTCAAAGTCATATGCGCCAGCGGCACAAGGTCGCCCGATGCGCCGAGACTGCCTTTTGACGGAACGTAAGGGATTACATCGCTATTTAATAGTGCAAGCAAAGCGTCTATGGTGTTGCGGCTTATACCGCTGTTGCCTACTGAAAGTGAATTTATTCTTAATAGCATCATAGCCCGTACTGTTTCGGGGAGAAGCGGTTCGCCCACTCCGCAAGCGTGGCTCATGATAAGGTTTTTTTGCAATTTTTTGCTGTCTTCTTCCGCAATACTAACGTCGCTGAATTTTCCAAAACCAGTGGTTATTCCGTATACAACCCGTGCCTCTCGAACGCAGTCATCGACCAAATTGCGGCTGACAGCCATTCTTTGATAAACTTCAGCTGGTATTTCCGCCTTGCAGCCGTTACGGGCCACGTTAACAATGTCAGAGAGTGTCAAATTTCCGTTAACTAAAATTTTTGTCATTATATTTTCCTCGTAAAATTTTTTGCAAAAAAACAAAAATAGGTAAAATTTCGGTCGTTTTGAATCATTTTTTCAAACAAAATTCATACGCCTTTATTATTATTCATTATTACATATTTCATAGGATTTTACAAGTGTCCACGGGAAATGAGATACACTTATTTTAGCGTTTTTTATTGACAAATACGACTCAAACTAATATAGTGACTTTTGTACGGAACAATTTTACGTTTTCGCATAATATATATTTGACAAAGGAGAA
>DAOPIV010000065.1:0-6178 GCA_035399325.1 Clostridia bacterium
CAAGAAGGCAATCTCGGGCTTATGAAAGCCGTGGAAAAATTTGACTATACAAAAGGTTTTAAGTTCTCCACATATGCGACTTGGTGGATAAGACAAGCCATAACAAGAGCAATAGCCGATCAAGCGCGCACTATACGTATTCCCGTACATATGGTTGAAACCATAAACAGACAGATACGGGTTTCACGCTCATTATTGCAAGAACTCGGCAGAGAACCGACGCCAGAAGAAATTGCTAAAGAAATGGGAATTACCCCAGAAAAAGTAATGGAAATCCAAAAAATAGCACAAGACCCAGTGAGTTTGGAAACGCCTATTGGTGAAGAAGAAGACAGCCATCTTGTGGATTTTATAGAAGACGACAAAACAGTTGCCCCGAGTGACGTTGCGGCTTATACGATGCTTCGTGAACAGCTTATTACCGTGCTGCACAAACTCACCCCCCGTGAAGAAATGGTGCTAAGACTGCGTTACGGAATCGACGACGGAAAACCCCGCACGCTGGAAGAAGTGGGCAAAGAATTTAATGTTACCCGTGAGCGTATCCGTCAGATAGAAGCCAAAGCGTTGCGTAAACTTCGCAACCCCAGCCGCAGCAAGAAACTTAAAGATTACCTAGATTGATGCTGACATTACGGCAAAAAAATATAGTTGAGCTGTTGCCAGTTTGCGAAACCCTAGCCGACGTCGGTTGTGACCACGGCAAAATCGGGTTTTCCGCTTTAAATCACGGCAAAGCAAAAAAAGTTTATTTCATAGATATAAGCCGTGAAAGTTTGCGTAAAGCCGAAGTCCTTTGCGAAACTAAAGAATTTGATGCGGAATTTTTGTGTCAAGACGGCTTGGGCAAAATTAAAGCGGACTGTGCTGTGATTGCCGGAATGGGCGGTATGGAAATAATAGAGATAATAAAAAACGCCCAGTTTTTGCCGAGCCACCTTATCTTGCAGCCAATGAAAAACGCAGATGTTCTGCGTAAATTTATTCAAGATTATTACAAAATTGAAAAAGATTATCTCTTTTACGATAAAAAATATTACATTTTGATGAAATTATCTAAGGGTAAAGATTGCCTATCTGAGCAGGAAATCAAATACGGAAAAACTAATTTAGCCTTTCCAACGGCGGATTTTTTCAAATATTTGCGTAAAGAGCTGGATTTATGTCAAAAAATATTGAATAAGCGTTACGATGAAAAAACGGATGAAAAAAGAAAAGAAATTACGAGTTTACTTATTAAGGAGTGAAATTTATGATAGAAAAGATTTTGAAGTACCAAGAAATCGACGGAAAAGTCAGACAAATTGAAAAACAGCTAAACGAGTCAGAAAACAAAAAAAGAGGCAGACAGTTTAGCGCATACTTAAAGGATGCCGAAACGGCTTTCAAAAAAATGGAACAGCGTTCCAAAGAACTTAACATAATGTTAAACAGCCTTACCCAAAGCTTTGACGAAAAAACCAAACTTGTCAGCGAATATGAAAAAAATATTGATACGTCGAGAGATTTGGACGAAATAAACTACTTACGCAAAAAAATAGACGATTTGGGAAAAGTTTTAATCGGCATTGACAAAGATGTAAAAGCCATTATGCAGGAAATTGATGAAATTTCAAAACAATACGACAGCTACAGAGACAAATACCCCGTTGCAAGAAAACAGTATTTGGAATGTAAAGAAAAATACGAGAAAGAAAGAGCGGAGCGTGAACCCGAACTTAATGAATTTCAGAAGGAATTGAAAAAAATAGAAAAAACGCTTGACGCCGAAATGTTTGATACTTACGAAAAACTCAAGGGTCAGGGCATATATCCGCCTTTTGTGCCGCTAGTAGGCGTAAATCAGTGCGGAGGCTGTCAAATGGAAATTCCCAGCGGTATTGTAGCCAATATCGACCAAAATGGTTATATTAAATGCGACAACTGCCGCAGAATAGTATACAAAAACAAAACATAAAAACATATTTTTTTGTAATTTTTAAATTTTAATGAAATTAAGCAGAAAATTTTTTGCAAAAATTATTTTTGTCTTCGGTAAAAATCAAAGCGGCGAATTTCCGCCGTTTTTTTGTTACTTATTTGTTAAATTAAGTAAATCTTGCATTGAATAGAGAGATGGCGGCAAAGAGACGATTTTTTTTGATGCGTAAACAGCGCCCGCAATAAAAGGTTCTATATTTTGAGCGATGTGGGTGACGACTATTTTTTCTCCCCGTCCCCAAAAAATAGTTTCGTGTGTTCCGGCTTCTTCGCCGATACGCACAGATGTCACGTTTTCGGTCTTTACGATATCACTTAAAACCAATGCCGTTCCGCTTGGAGCATCGGTTTTACCTTTTCGGTGATATTCCACAATTCCGCATTCCCATTCGGCTAAAATTTTTTTTGTATACGTAAGTATATTTTTGACTGCGTTTATGCCATAACTGAAATTGCTGTCATAAACAATAGGAATTTCATTCGTTGCAAGAGCGATTTTTTGTTTTTGTATATTACTGTGTCCCGTTACGCCGTTTACAAGAGGAATAGAATGTCTCAAACAAAAATTTAACACCTCGTCAGTTGCTTCGGGTGCGGAAAAATCAATCACCACGTCGGCGGATTTTGGCAATCCGCCTTTTCGTGTTTTCAGATAAAATTCTTCGCCAAGTTCGCATAAATATTTAGCTGTGGCGTCACCCAGCCTTCCGCCGCCCCAAACAACAGTAAACATTTTTACAACTGTTCCTTTATGACGGGCAAAAATTTATCTATCTTTGCCTTATTTTCTGCGCTTAAAGAGTATAAAGGCAGTCTCAAATAATATTCAGAAAGCAAACCGAGCTTGAACATTATATATTTTACAGGTATCGGATTTGTCTCGCAAAAACACAAATCAGACATTTTTTTGAGAGTATAAAAGTCTAATGGTTCCTTGTTTTGCAATACTTTATTAACAAGCTTTGGACACACGTTTGAAACGACTGACACAAGTCCGCTTGCACCTACGGACATCATAGGCAAAACCATACAATCATCACCGCATAAAAGACAAAAGCTCTCGGATAAAGCGGGAAACATTTCTATGCAGCGGGAAATATCGGGAGATGCTTGTTTAATGCCCGAAATCATTTTGTATGTTGAAAGTCTGATAACAGTCTGCGGCAACAAGTCAAAACCTGTTCTAGCGGGTACGTTGTACATAATAATAGGTTTATTCGCTTTTTCGGCAATTTTTATGTAATGCTCCGCTACGCCGTCCTGATTGGTTTTGTTGTAATACGGAGTAACAATGAGTAAATAATCCGCTCCCATATCCTCGGCTTTTTTGCAGTTTTCAATAGTTTTTTCGGTGGAAACCGTCCCGCACCCAACCATAACGGGGACTTTTCCTCCTATGTAGTCTATGACAAATCTTATCTGATCCCATTTTTCCTCTTCTGTAAGCAAAGACGGTTCGGCAGTCGTGCCGTTTACCAAAATCGAGCTTACTCCGCCTTCTAGTTGTCTGTCGATAAGGTAGGCTAGGTTTTTGTAGTCTATACCTTTTTCGGTGTAAGGGGTAACCAGAGCAGTACAAAAACGCAGATCTTTGTTCATTTATTTCTCCGTTAAAAATTTATTTTTGGGCAGAATCCAAATAAACACATCTGCCGCAATATAATTTATGCTTGCTGTCGACCAAAGGACACGTATACGTTATTTTCGTAATAGCTTATGATAAAAACACGCAAAAAAAAACTTTTTAGTAAAATAGCGGTTAAATTTGTTTGAAAATACCAAGATGTATGGTAGAATTAGTAAAAAACAAAAAGGGGCTAAAAATTTGGAACCGCTAGTTGATTATAAAAAAATAAAACTTGCCGACGAGCGTAGCTCGCACGTCGAAAAAAGATTAAACCGATTGGGAGTTTGGAAATTTTTCAAAGTTTTGTACCGTGATTCGATGTTAAAAATTTTTCTGCTGAACTTTTTACTTTTGATTTTTGCAGTACCTGCCATTTTAGTATATTACTTTAAGATTTTCCAAGAAACCTATGCATTAAATCTTACTCTTCCCACAGCCAATTTCTTGGGTATCGGCTCTAACGTCTGGCTTAATGTCGGCGCATATTCAGCCGAGCAAACTCAACTTATCACAAATGGCGGTATTATTTGGCTGAGTCTATCTTTACTGGCTTTAGCTTTTGTATTTTCGGGTGGCTTTGCCGTCATTAGAGACGCTTTTTGGACGGGTAAACTCGTGGTGTTAAAACCTTTTTGGAAGGGCATCACAGCCTCAATAGGATATACTTTTGCAGGCACAGCAGTGCTTTCAGGCTCGTTTTTGGGAATATATTTTTTGAGCGGAATTATCAAAGCTGCTTTTCCAACATGGGCATATATAGTTATGCTTGTTGTAATTTGGGCTGTTTTTGTTTTGCTGTTTATGTATATTTACACACTATTTGCAGTGGCAGTAACCTATCGTCAGCCTGTGGGCGACAATCTTGCGGACGCTTGGCGTCTTATGTGGCTTAACTTCCTGCCAAATTTAATAAGGATAATCATCACCGCAGTGCCTTTCGTTTTGTATTTCCTTTTCGCATCAAGCGGAGGAATACTAACTACATTACTACTAGCGGCCGCATTGATGTTTGGAATGTTTTATCTGGTGTTTGTGTATATGACGCATATGATGAAAACCTTCGCTCTTTTCCATCCGGTAGAAAAGAAAAAATAAAAATCTCAAAAATTGCGGCTTAAAAAAATAAGTCGCAATTATTTTTTTGATGGAGTAAAAATCTTTGACGAAAATTAAATTTAAGATAAATGAAGACACGCTCGAACCTTTGATTGAGCGTTACATAGAAAACGGAGAGCCTTTCAAAGCATTGTCGCTACTAAGGCGCGCGCCGTATAATATAAATTCTATGCTTAATATTGCCGAGATACTTGGCGATATGGATTTTATTTCTCAGTCAGACGACGTGCTGTATCAAGTGAAAAAGCTTGATATAGATAACGAAGACGCAAATTTATTGCTTGCCCAAAATGCATTCGCCCGTGGAGATATTGCTTCCGCTGTATACTACGCCAACGATGAAGCGTTTGAAATGATGAACGAAATGTATCAAAACGACCAGCTTTTGATAGAGCCGAGAGTTCACGAGAAATATCGTATCGTATACCCCAAAGACGAAAAATACGTAGATTCCGCAAAGGACGCAGCGGGAGAAGAATTTACCAAGGGTAATTTTGCCAAGGCTTATGCAATGTACCAAGAGTTGCTTACGATTTCGCCCAACGATATGGATTTGTTAAACGACACAGGTTTTGTGTGTATAATGCTAAACAAACCCGAACAAGCAAGAAAATATGTTGAAAAAGCTTTGGAAATTGACGGAAATTCCGCTGCGGCGTTGTCTAACGCAGTCTTGCTCTATGATATGCTGGAAATGATCGATATGAGAGATACGTATTCCGAGCGTCTTGACAATGTTGTAACAGACGATTTGGTCAAAATTTTCAAGACAGCGGCGGCTTTTTGCGAATGTGGAGACCATACAAGAGCGGAAAAATGGCTGGAAAAATATCTTGACGCAAGATATAATCTTGAAATTATGCTTCTATATGCAATCGCTTGTTATAACGCAAAAAATTACCTAAAAGCCAAAGAAACATTGTTGAGACTTTTGTCAGTCGAGCCCGAAAACGAGACGGTGAGCTATTATCTTGATTACATTAAAACGCACCGTGACGAAAAATATCACGAGCTCGAATATACTCCGCAACTTCCTACGGAAATTATTGAAGAAAAAATAGAAAATCTGCAAAGTATGACGGATTTTCATGCTATGTGGGATGACAAAAAACTTTTTTCACAAATTGACTGGGCAGTAAATAATGTCAATGGGGACGCTTTTGTCACTGAGACAGTGGACAAAATAGCCGATACCAACAAGAAGAAAGCAAGAGAATATTTGGCAAAAATGCTTTTGAAGCCGAAATTTAGTTTGAAAAGCAAAAAATATATTTTGAAAAAAGTTTTGGAACTCGGAGCGGAAGGTAAAATCAGCATTGTGTCAGAACATAAATTTTACCAAATTGCCTTAAAAAGTTTTCCAAAATCATTAGTCGAGTCAATGAGAGAAGTTGTTTCCACGCTTGCTTTTGAGAAAATTTTATCGAAGGAAGATATATCAAAACTCTATTCCGT
>DAOPIV010000066.1:0-5949 GCA_035399325.1 Clostridia bacterium
CAAATAAAGACAGCGAAGAAAAAATCAGCAGTATTTTCTTTATTAAAGGCAAAAAACAAGAAACGACAGACAGTGTTTGTGCAGGTGACATCGGTGCGGTATCAAAACTCAATACTCCTACCACAGGCGACACTTTGTCGGAAGGCAAAGCTTTGACATTGCCTCCTATCGAAATGCCAAAACCCGTTATTTCTATGGCGGTTTATGCGGCTAAAAAAGGCGAGGAAGACAAAATTTTCGCAGGTTTATCAAAACTCAAAGACGAAGATATTTCTTTTGCCGTCATCAAAAACCAAGACACAAACGAAATGCTACTTAGTGGTGTTGGTGAAACTCAGCTTGATATACTTTGCAGAAAACTTAGAAACAAATTTAGCGTTGAAGCGGTTTTGAAAGAACCAAGAATAGCATATAAAGAAACAATCAAAGGAAGAAGCGAAGCCGAAGGTAAACACAAAAAGCAATCGGGCGGCGCAGGACAATTCGGTGTTGCTGTTGTTAAATTTGAGCCTGGTGCAGAAGACGGTATTTACGAATTTGTTGACGAAGTAGTCGGCGGCGCAGTTCCCAGACAGTTTATCCCCGCTGTTGATAAGGGTTTGCGTGAAGCTATCAAAGAAGGTGTTTTGGCTGGTTATCCTATGATAAACCTTAAAGCACGCTTGGTCGACGGTAAATATCACCCCGTTGACAGTAAAGAAATCGCTTTCGTTTCCGCTGCAAAACAAGCTTACGGCGAAGGTATTCCTAAAGCTCAACCGATACTGCTTGAACCAATTTACCAAGTAAATGTAACTGTTCCAGAAAACTATATGGGCGACATTTTGGGCGACATGAACAAACGTCGTGGCAGAGTTTTGGGTATGGAAGCGGCTACAGGCGGTAAACAAATTATCCGTGCCGAAGCTCCTATGGCTGAAATAACAAAATACGCAACGGATTTGCGTTCAATGACACAAGGCAGAGGCACTTTCACTATGGAATTTTTGCGTTATGAAGAAGTTCCGCCGACCGCTACTGCAAAAATCATTGAAGACGCTAAAAAACGTGCGGCAGAAGCAGAATAATAAATTTTAAACCAAAGCGTTTCCTTAACGGGAAGCGCTTTTTATTTTCGGTTATAAACTAGTCTAAGCTAAAAAACAACTTGCTTTTTTGGATATATATTATATAATGAAAGAAGTGGATTTTTTTTATTTTACCGATTTTTAAAAGGGGAAAAAATGAAAGTTCTTGTTACGGGCGGCACGGGATATATAGGTAGCCATGTTGTCGTTGAGTTGATAAATCAAAAATACGAATGCGTGGTAGTTGATAATCTATCAAACAGCCAAGAAAGCGTACTAGACAGCGTGAAAAAAATCACGGGTATTCGTCCGCTTTTTTATAAATGTGATATGCTGGATTTGTCCGCATTGGAAAATGTTTTTGATGAAAACAAGTTCGATGCAGTTATTCATATGGCAGGGCTTAAAGCTGTTGGCGAAAGCGTAAAAGAGCCGCTGCTTTATTACCAAAACAATCTTGACAGCACGCTGAATCTTATTAAATGTATGCAAAAATATGGTTGCAAAAATTTGGTTTTTTCCTCTTCCGCAACCGTCTATGGAAAACCCGAGTCTTCGCCTGTGGACGAAAACGCAAAACTAACTTGCGCAAACCCGTATGGCTGGACAAAATTTATGAACGAACGCATTTTGAGCGATATAAGCAGTGCGGAAAAAGATATGAATATTGCATTGCTTAGATATTTCAATCCTATCGGCGCACACAAAAGCGGTCTTATCGGCGAAAACCCCAACGATATACCAAACAACCTAGCCCCTTACTTGATAAAAGTCATTATGGGCGAACTGCCAAAAATCAGCGTTTTTGGTAATGATTATGACACTCCCGACGGAACGGGTGTAAGAGATTACATTCACGTTGTTGATTTGGCAAAAGGTCATATTTTGGCGCTGGAAAAGCTTTTTTCCAACTGCGGATTGGTAACATACAATCTCGGTACGGGGAAAGGTTACAGTGTTTTGGAGGTTATCGACGCATTTTCACGGGCTTGGGGCAAGCAAATACCGTATGTTTTCGCACCCCGTCGAGCGGGCGACGTTGATTTGTATTTTGCCGACCCATCAAAGGCAAAAAAAGAATTGGGTTTTAGTTGTAAATACAATCTTGACGATATGGCACGTGACAGCGTAAATTTTGCTTTAACGCAAAAGAATAACGTTAAAAAATAACAAATTTTTCAGTAAACGACAACAAAATTCATTTGAATAAAAAAATAATAAAATTTTAAGAAAACCCGTCTAAGATTTTTAGACATATTTAATAAAAACCAAGTTTACAAGAATGGCTGAAAAACAGTCGTTTATTATAAGGATTTATTTTTATGAGTAGCAAAGTAAAAAAAGCGGTGATTTTGGCAGCTGGAAGAGGCACAAGATTTTTGCCTTACACCAAAGCTATGCCAAAAGAAATGATAGCGGTGGTGGATCGTCCGTCATTAGAACTCATTGTGGATGAAATCATTGAAAGCGGTATCAATGATATTCTTTTTGTAATAAGCCCCGAAAAACAATCTATTGTAAAGCATTTTTCTGCCGATAAGGTTTTGGAAAATTTTTTGGAAAGCCGTGGAAAAATGAAAGAAAAGCAACTCGTTGAAAATATTACAAAAAGAGCACAATTCAGTTTTGTTTATCAAGAAGTAGCCACAGGAAGCGGTGCTGCCGTATTACTTGCGGAAAAGTTTGCCAACGGCGAACCTGTTGCGGTACTAAACGGCGATGACGCAATGTATTCAGAAGGCGGTGAACCTGTAACAAAGCAGCTTGTCGATTGCTATATGAAATATAATAAAACCGTTTTGGGCGTGCAGACTGTGACCAGAGAAGCCATAGTAAAATACGCTTCGTGCGATGTCGTGGAAAGCTACGGACGAAATCATCTTATTAAATCAGTTATTGAAAAACCAAAGACCGACGATCAAATAAAAAGTTTATTAGCGCCGTTAGGACGGTACGTAATAAGCGGAGATTTCTATGACTATATTCGACAAACACCTATTGCGGCTAACGGTGAACTTCAATTTACCGACAGCTTGAAACTTCAGGCGGCACAAGTGGGCATAATGGCGTATGATTTTGTCGGTATTAGATACGATTTGGGCGACAAGCTGGGGTATATGCAGGCGTGTGTGGAATATGCTTTAAGACATCCCGAAATTGGAGAAAAATTTAAAACTTATTTGAAAAATTTTAATATTAAATAATATATAAGGAGAGCAAAATGAGCTACACAAACAGAACGGAAATCCCCGAAAGACTGAAATGGAACCTTGGCGATATTTACCCGACAGTAGAGGATTGGGAAAAGTCGTTTGAAGAAGTTTGCAAACATTTAGACGATTTTGAGGTTTTTAAAGGCAAATTAAATAACCAAGAAACAATTCTAAAGTTGATGAAAAAACTCGACGAAATTTTGATTGAAGTTAGCAAACTTAACAACTACACCTTTTTAAATTATTGCGAAGACACAAAAGACATAGGTGAACAAACACGCCTCGGAAAAATTGAATCAGTCATACCTATTTTTGAAGAAAAAATTTCTTTTGTTGACCCAGAGTTAAGCAAACTTTCAGAAGAAGAGTTCAACAATATGATTGCAAACCCCGATTTTAGTGATTACACCGAAAGATTAAAAGAATTGCGGGATGGTAAAGCTCATATTCTGTCTGAAAACGAAGAAAAACTTTTGGCGTGGACAGGTGATTTTTCCAGATATTTCCAAGAAATTTTCAACCGTCTTAATAACGGAGATATAGATTTTGGTAATATTACTGTTGATGGCAAAGAACTCAAACTAACTCACGGTTCATACTCTATGTGTATGCAAAACCATGACCGTTCTGTAAGAAAAGCGGCTTTTGACCAGTTTAATAAAGGTTACATAGAATTAACAAACACTCTTTCAGGTATTTATGAAGGCAGCGTAAAAAAGACATTTTTGAAGCTAAGGCAAGAAAGTTTAATTCCGCTATGGAGTACGCTTTGTTTGATGAAAAGGTAAGCAAAGGCGTATATGAAAATCTTGTTAAGAGCGTGGAAAATAACCTTACTCCGATGCACGAATATATAACGCTCAGAAAAAAAGTTTTGGGACTAGATGATATTCATATGTATGATATGAACGTTGCGATGATTCCAAATGCGGAAATCTCTGTCGATTACGATGAAGCGTATGAATATGTATTGAAAGGACTGAAACCGCTTGGCGATGATTATGTCGAATTGTTGAAAATGGCTAAGGAAAAACGCTGGTTAGACGTATGTGAAACCCCGACAAAACGTAGCGGTGCTTTCTCTTTGCGTGTATATGCGGCACATCCTTATGTACTGTTAAATTACCAAAAGACAACTGATGACATTTTTACACTTGCACACGAACTCGGACACTGTTTACATAGCTATTACAGCTGTGAAACTCAGCCTTTCGCTAAATCTGCATACAAAATTTTTGTTGCGGAAGTAGCAAGCACATGTAATGAAATATTGCTTCTAAAATATTTATTAGACACGGTTACTGACGTAAACGTAAGAAAATATTTGCTTTCTTTCTATCTGGATACACTGCGTGGAACAATGTATCATCAAACCATGTTTGCAGAGTTTGAGGCTGCGACACATGAAATGGCTGAAAAAGGACAACCTTTGTCGGGCAAAGTTATGAATGAAAAATATTACGAGCTAACACGCAAATACTATGGTAATGAAGTTGTTATTGACGAACAAGTAAAATACAATTGGAGCAAAGTACCACACTTTTATCGTGCCTTTTACGTTTATAAATACGCAACGGGTATCATAAGCGCAGTTACGCTTGCACAAAAGATTTTGACCGAAGGCAAACCTGCCGTAGAGAGATATAAGAAATTTTTGGCAATGGGCGGAAGTCAAGACCCAGTTAGCGAACTAAAAGCAGCGGGAGTTGATTTGACAACAGCCGAACCGTTTGAGACAGCTGCGAAAGCGTTCAAGGATACGCTTGATCAACTGAAAAAACTTTGCGAATAAAAATTTTGGAGAAAAAATATGGTAAAACACATAGTATTTACGAAACTGAAAGATAATTCCAAAGAAAACAAAGCAAAACTTATGGAAGTATTTATGTCGATGAAAGATAAAGTTCCGCAAATCATTGACATAAAAACAGGTGCGGATTTCGTAGAGTCTGAGCGTTCATACGATGTCGCTTTGGAGGTAGTCGTAAAAGACAGACAAGCATTGACTGACTACACTAACGACGAATATCATTGTTCTGTTGTAAAAAAATACGTGCATGAAAACCGTATCGCTTCGGTAATTGTGGATTACGAATATTAAAAAAAATACTTAATGCCGTTAAATATGTGAAATACAATATTTAACGGCGATACTACTTAATTAAAAGGAAAATAATACTTATATGTGGGGCACTTGGGAAATAGTTGCGCTAGTACTGTTTTTGGCTATGTACGTGCTGCTATTGATATTTCAAAAATACAGGGCATATATCGCTTTGGGAACGGCGGTTTTGTTCATAGTATTCGGTATACTTGATTACACAAAAATTTTAGAAACCATAAACTGGAATGTACTGCTTATGATAGGCGGCACGATGGGTACTGTTTCGATGTTTATCGAAAGCAAAATGCCCGCAAAAATGGCCGATATAATCATAAAAAAGACTCCAAATGTAATGTGGACAACTTGCGCTTTATCACTATTTGCAGGCATTGTTTCGGCTTTTGTAGACAATGTTGCAACGGTACTTATGATTGCGCCTGTCGCATTGACAATCTGCAAAAAGCTTAAAATCACTCCCGTTCCGATATTGATTGCAATATCGGTATCGAGCAACTTGCAAGGGGCGGCAACGCTTGTCGGAGACACAACTAGCATAATGATGGCT
>DAOPIV010000067.1:0-5826 GCA_035399325.1 Clostridia bacterium
TTACCTAAATTTGTGTTTTGTTTTAAAATTTCATAAATGCTTGCGTAAGTCTGGTCAATAGGATTATTTGAGTTTGCAACTATTATCATTGTGAATACAAGCACAAACGCCAAACAAAAACAAGCCAAAGTCGATGCCTTAGTAAAACTAAATTTAGCACATGGTTTAACGCTTTCTGCGTGAATATTATTAAGTTCCACCTTCATTGTGCGGACTTTGTTTTCGTCGGGAGATATTTTTTTCATTTGTTCTTTGTATTTTTTATCAAACATTTTCATCTTCCTCCAATAAATTTTTTAGATTCTTTTTCGCTCGGTTAAGATGTGATTTTACCGTTGGCTCAATCATACCAAGCGTTTTTGATATTGCTTTTATTGACATATCTTCATAATAAAACAAATGCACAACGAGCCTTTGATTTTCGTTGAGTTTGGCTACTGCCTCCAAGATAGAATTGTCAGCCATTTGCTCGGTCTGACTTTCTTCATTGAAACTTTCCACCAGCGTTGTGCTTTTTTTCCATTTCGACATTAGCAAGGTCTTACAACAGTTTATTGTCGCTCTTAAAAACCACGCTTTTTGATGAACGTTACTCTCAAAAACGGGTTTTCTTTTTACAAAGCGAACAAATACTTCCTGCATAATGTCTTCCGCATCGGCAACGTTGCCAGTGTAAACATATGCAAGTCTATAAACCGTTGGACTGTACACCGCAACCGCTTCATCGATGGAGTTGTAGTCAAATAAATTTGTTTCAGTCATAAAAGCGTCAATATGCAATCTCTTTCACCTTTAATACTTCTAAAAACTGGAAAAAGTTGCGCTTCCTTTAAAAAAATTATACAATAATTATCGCTCAAATGCAAAATTTCACAAGAGGATTTACAAAAAACATTTATATTATCTAAAAAACAACAAAAACCGCCCTATGATAAAGACGGTTTTTTGTTTTTTTGTTAAATTAGAATGTAAATTTTGTACAATAGCACAAAGACATAATACCGTCAAAAAGTGATTTGTAATCGTCAAATTCCAATTCCAAAGTACGGCTGTCAATTTGAATTGCGTTTGGAATCAAGGACGCTATCTCCGCTTGCAAGCCATAGTTGAATTCCACTCTAAGTTTATACGGAGATTCAATGATATAAAGCGGTTCGTCTTCTTCCAAAAATTCGTCAATGGTTTTCGCAACCGTTTCTATCGTTTCTTGTTTGAGTATATTTTTCGGTTTGAAAACCGCAGCGAATCTCGACAGCGATTCCTTTGTGCAAACATAGTTTACCCACGGCATCATTTCTTCGTCTTGCAACTGTTTTTTTAGTCCGCTGTCTCCAATGACAAGCGTAACAGGCACTCCAAAATAGCTTGCGTAAGCGGCGTTAATCGTGCTCTCGTTCATAGGCTTGCCATTAATCCAAAAATTGTGGACGGACGTGAGCGAATATGTATGATCCATATTTGCGCCAATCATGCCGATACCTGCGTGATACCCTACAAAAAATACCATATCGTATTCGGAATTAAAATCGGGCATCATATATTGAGGACGGGGTGTACCGCTTATTAGATAAACTCTGTCATCAAGCTCGCTAAGTTCATCCCAAGACAAATTTGTACCTTTTCCGTGTGAATCGGCAATCGTAATTTTTTCGATTTCTTCATTTTTTTCACAGCTATGTATACCTTCAATAACCCAGGCGACCTGGTCATTCATTGCCTTGCGAAATCTTACGCTATCTTCCTTTTCCTGCGAAAAATCCGTTATACCCGCAAGTCCTTCCATGTCTACAGATATGTAAATTTTCATTTATTTAATTTCCCCTTCTTTAAATTATGTTTGATATTCTTAACTTTGTTCGAATTTAATTTACAAAATTTTTTTACCTTGAATAAAATTATGTTAGCTAATTTCTATTATATTTTAAATGATTTATTGTGTCAATATTAAAAAAATCCGCCGTATAAAGACAGATTTTAATATAAACGATTTATTCATTTTTAAATTCCACTGTAACTGTGGTGCCGACAGAAAGTTTACTCGTCAAGCTTAAATTTGCGTTATACAAATTGCAAATGTGTTTTACTATGGACAGCCCAAGCCCCGTGCCTCCCGTAGCTCTGCTTCTGCTGTTATCAACCCTATAAAACCTTTCAAAAATCCGTGAAAGATGTTTGGGTTCTATGCCAATACCACTGTCGCTAACCGTAAGAATGGTTTTATCCGTGCTTTTAATAATATCAACTTTGACTTGTCCGTTTTCCACATTATATTTTACAGCGTTTTCAACCAAATTTTTAATCAATTCATAAATATGTTTTTTGTCAGCCAATATTTGTCCGTTACCATCTATTTGCAATTTTATTTTTTTTGAGTTAATAAGCGGCGCTAGACTTTCTGCTACACTGTTAACAATTTCACTAATGTTTACTTTCGTCTTATTAATTGAAGTTGTGTTTTCCAGCTTTGAAAGTTTTAGCATATCTTCCACGAGCGACAGCATTCTGTCCGTTTCCTTACTAATTTGGGCAATAAAAGAATCGAGTTCAGGCTCTTTATTGTTTAGCGAAAGCATTTCATTGAAACCTTTTATGGAAGTAAGCGGTGTTTTTAGCTCGTGACTTGCATTTTCAAAAAACTCACTTCTTACTTTTTCTTGCGTCTTTGCTCCCGTTATATCCGACAAAATTACGACCGCTATTTCTCCGCTAGCATCATCAAGCCAGTTTGCGTCAAGATTTTTGATTGTCACCGAAAAAATCTTCTCATTATACGCTGTTTCAAAAACCGTATTTGTATTTTTAGTAATAGAGTTTTTTAATTGATTCAAAAAAACTTCATTCTCCGTCAACGCTACCGCATTTTTTCCTAAAATATTATCAGTAACGCCAAAAACAGATTTTGCTTTTTCATTTAGTAAAACCAGATTTGCATTTTTGTCTACCGCAAAAATACTGTCGTTGATATTGTTTAAAATATAATTTAGCTTATTTTTTTCTTCCCTTGCTTTTACTAGGTTGTCCTTGACTTTAGCGCTTACGTCATTTATTTCACATAAAAGTGAATTTAAATCCTCGTCTTTATAAGTCGGCTTAATTTCATGATAACTCCCTTCGTTTATGGAACGCAAGCTGTCTCTGACCAGCGATATTGGAGCCAAGAGTTTATCATTTGCAAATATACTTATGATTGCGGCAAACACAACGCAAGAAAATAATATTAGTATCAGTAAAGGCAGAGTTTTGACTAGATATGACGAGATGGTAGTCATAGGCATCGACACTCTTACAAAAACGTAAGTTTCACCCATATCCACCTTTACGGCGTAATACATCATTTCTTTACCCAAAGTGTCTGAAGAACGTGTGACAACTGTCGGTTCGTTGGTGAATGCGGAAATAATTTCAGGACGGTCGCTGTGATTTTCCATCGTGGAAACATCGCTCACTTGACTGTCGCTAATGACTGTTCCGTCACTCCCAATCACAGTTATTCGTATGTTTTCATCGTAAGACTCGGAAAAATAACCGCTGTCGGCATATGCGGCAGCATAAATATCAGTAATTTGAACGATTTTTTCTTTTGCTTGCGTGCGGTTGTTGCTGTCAGTAACAATAAGTCCAAGCGAAAACATAAGCAAAAGAGCAAATATGGAAATTATTACATTGTAAAGAGCAATTTTTTTTCTCATTCTATACTGTACCCGACTCCTCTGATTGTGTAAATTTCAGTCACACTATTTGTCTCAGCAAGTTTTTTTCTCAGCTGTGCAATGTGTATATCCAGTGTGCGTGTTTCGCCGTAATATTCACTCCCCCATACTTTTTCCAATAAAATTTCTCTGCTCAAAACTTTTTCAGCGTTTTTTGCCAGCAAAGAAAGCAAATTGTATTCTTTCAAGGTTAAAAAAAGTTGTTTGCCGTTTGCTTTTGCGATATGTTTTTCGTCATCAATAACTAAGTCTTTATATTCAAACTTGTTTTCTGTGTTTTTTAATTTTGCATTTATTCTGGCGACAAGTTCCATAACTCCAAAAGGTTTTTTTATGTAATCATCCGCACCTAAATCCAAACCTTTGACTACGGCAATCTCTTCATTTTTTGCGGAAACCATAATGACGGGAATATTTGCTGTAACAGCATTCTTTTTTAATTGAGCCAAAATTTCAAAACCGTTCATTCCGTCCAGCATAATATCAAGTATAAATAAGTCGGGAATTTCATTTTTTAATGCACAAAAAAGCTCGTCTGCACAGTAAAAACAACGGCAGCCTATCTGTGCGTTTTTTAATGCCGCTAAATAAAGTTCTTGAATTGACTGTTCGTCTTCAACTACAAATACTGTTTTCATTTTCACTCCGTTTTTATGATACACAATACTTTGCCTGTGCTTTTTCTATTTATGATTTGCAAAAAAGTTAACAAAACTAAATGCCATAATGCAAAAATCTTAAGATTTTTATGAATGAGCGCCTGTTATCGCATATTCCACCCATTCGCCAATATTTACCGCATGGTCGCCTATTCTTTCAATATATTTTGCTATCATCATAAACAAAATAACCTGATCGGCATTGTTGGAATCTTTTTTTACAAGTTCCACAAGCTCTTTTTTCACGGTTTCAAATAGATTATCTACCACGTCGTCCCTTTTGTCAAGACTGGTAGCCAAAGCTAAATCTCGGTTGATGTAAGACGCCACGCTGTCTTTGACCATTTCGATTACTATCCTCGCCATTTGCGGAATATGCTCCAATTTTTTTATATATGGCTCGTCGTCAAACTGCAAAGTGATTTCGCTAATATCTCTCGCTTGGTCGCCTATTCTTTCGAGATCGGTAATCATTTTTAGCGCCGCCGACACTTCGCGAAAATCCCCCGCAACCGGGTGTTCCATCAAAAGAATTTTTAGACACCCCTGTTCTATATCTCTTTCTAATGCATTTATCTCGTAATCATTTTTCATCGTTATTTGAGCCAGTTCAATATTTCTCTCTACCAAAGCCTTGACAGAGTTTTCAATCGCAATTTCCACCTTTCTGCACATTAGCACCAGATTGTTAAAAACTTCGTTGAGTTCTTTTTCATATCTATTTCTTATTGACATATTTTTTACTCCTTAAATTTAGCCGAATCTGCCCGTAATGTAATTTTCCGTACGCTTGTCTTTTGGCTTCACAAACATTTCCTCTGTTTTTCCATATTCCACGACTTCGCCCAAAAGGAAAAATACTGAGTTGTCCGATATTCTCGTGGCTTGCTGCATATTGTGAGTCACAATAACGACGGTATAATCTTTTTTCAGTTCGACACACAGCTCTTCAATTTTTCCTGTGCTAATAGGGTCCAATGCGCTTGTCGGTTCGTCCATCAAAATAATTTTTGGTTCTACCGCTAAAGCTCTTGCGATACAGAGTCTTTGTTGCTGTCCGCCCGAAAGCCCTAATGCGGACTTCATAAGTCTGTCTTTCACTTCGTCCCACATTGCCGAGTCACGCAAGCTTTTTTCAACGATTTCATCAAGCTTTGCCTTGTTTTTTATTCCGTGAGTGCGTGGTCCGTAAGCGATATTGTCGTATATACTCATAGGAAACGGATTAGGTTTTTGAAAAACCATTCCGACTTCTCTTCTGAGCATATTTATATCTATATTATCGTGATAAATATCAAGCCCTCCAACCAAAAAATCACCCGTTATTTTACAACCGTCCACAAGGTCATTCATACGGTTTATACATTTTAGCAAAGTGCTTTTTCCACAGCCGCTTGGACCTATAAATGCCGTGATTTCTTTTTCCGGAATTTGCATATTTATGTTTTTTAATGCTT
>DAOPIV010000068.1:0-5782 GCA_035399325.1 Clostridia bacterium
TCGCCCAAGTTTGCCGACAGTTTTGCAAGAAGTTTGCTGTCGTTGAAGTTTGTGACTGCCTGAACGATAGCCGCCGCACGTTTTGCGGGATTGCCCGACTTAAATATTCCCGAGCCTACAAAAACGCCTTCCGCCCCGAGTTGCATCATCAAAGCTGCGTCAGCAGGGGTTGCCACGCCGCCCGCAGCAAAATTGACAACGGGAAGTTTGCCGTTTTCGTGTACGTATTTTATTAGGTCAAAAGGCACCATCAGTTCTTTCGCCGCTTGATACAGTTCGTCTTGCATAAGCGACTGTATGCGTCTGATTTCACTTGTCATCATTCTTATGTGACGCACTGCTTGGATAATGTCGCCTGTTCCGGGCTCGCCTTTTGTTCTTATCATAGATGCGCCCTCGTTGATTCGTCTTAATGCTTCGCCAAGGTCTTTTGCACCGCAAACAAACGGCACGTCAAAAGCCGTTTTGTCGATATGATGTTTGTCGTCTGCGGGGGAGAGTACTTCGCTTTCGTCAATATAATCTATTTCCAATGATTGCAAAATCTGCGCTTCTACAAAATGTCCGATTCGTACTTTTGCCATGACGGGAATGGAAACGGAATCTTGGATGCCTTTAATCATATCGGGGTCGCTCATACGGGCAACGCCGCCTACCGCTCTTATGTCAGCCGGGATTCTTTCCAAAGCCATAACGGCACAAGCACCCGCCTCCTCAGCTATTTTTGCTTGTTCGGGAGTGGTGACGTCCATAATAACGCCGCCTTTTAACATTTGAGCCAATTCTTTGTTTAGGGCGTAACGATTGTTTTTCATAAATTTTTCTCCTATCTATTTATATTGTCCTTATTTATTATAGCGAAAATTGGCATTAAATAAATAGTCAGTTTTTAATAATTTAATAATATCAGATTGTAGAATGCAAATAAAAAAAACAAGGATTTATGTATCCTTGTTTGTGAAATTTAATTTAAATGCAACTTTAGTTTTAAGTCGGGGTTTGGTCAGTGACGTCAACTTCGCCCAAAATCCCACTGTCATACTGAGCTTGTTTGCGATTAAATTGTTTTTTAAAGTAATGCACTGCGAAAGGAATAAATATCGCCAAATGCAGTATTTCGGCAGTAGGGTAGCAAAAGAAAATGCCTTGTATGCCAAATAAGGATTCGAACAAAAAACCAAAAGAAAGCACGAAACCTATTTGACGCAATAAACTTGCGGACATTGACAGTGTTGCAAGATTTAGCGACTGCAAAGAGCATATCATCATTATGCCAAAGGCGGCGGGGATAAACGATAGACTCATTATTCGGAATACTTTTATTGCCAAATTCAGTTCTGCCGCAGTGGGATTGAATAACGACGCCAACTGGGCGGGGAAAAGCTGAAAGACGGCAAGACAAACAGCGAAATAAACAAATGCGGCTATCGTTGCTTTTTTTAGTGCGTCCAAATAGCGTTTTTTGTTATTTGCTCCATAGTTGTACGAAAGTATAGGCACCAAGCCTTGCGTCATCCCAAAAACAGGCATATAGGCAAAGTTTTGCAGTCGGTTTTGCATTGTGAGTGCCACGATACCGCCCTCATATACTTTGACAAGTCCAAGCATAGCCATATTGGTAAAAGACATCGCAGAATTCATTATAAAATTCGGTAAGCCGATTTTTGCGATATTTTTGACATATTCCCAGCGGAAGCGATAGCCTTTCATACGAATATTGACTTCTCGTTTTTTGTTTAGCAAGGCAATTACTAATATAGTTGCGGCTGTCCATTGGCTGATGACAGTAGCTATCGCAGCACCCTTTACTTCCAAAGCAGGCATTCCCAAAAGACCAAAAATTAAAATAGGGTCGAGAATGATATTAGTAACCGCACCAACAAGCTGGCTTATCATAGGAAGCTTCATATTTCCTGTGGCTTGCAATATTCTTATACAAGTCAGCTCGGTAAGCATACCAAGCGACATAACGATAAATATCGTACCGTACTCTATGGCGTATTTTGCAATCTCGGGATTGTCGGTAAATGCGTTTACATAGGGCTTTGTCACGGTTAAACCCATAACAACCATCAAAATCCAAGCCACAATCACCATCAAAACAGAGGTTTTTGCAGCGTTATTTGCCGCCAAGTGGTTTTTTTCGCCAAGTTTGCGTGAGATGTAGACATTTACACCAACGCCAATGCCAATGCCTAGTGACATTACTATCATACATAAAGGCACGACAATAGAGACGGCTTCAAGCGCATTGTTGTTGATGTCGGAAATGCGCGCAACAAAAAGCGAATCGACAATATTATACAAAGCTTGAACAAGCATAGAAACGATTGCGGGCAGCGACATATTTAGTATCAGCTTGCCCACAGGCATTTCTCGCAGTTTGTCCGATGTGTTTTTTCTTTGGTTCTCATTATTCATATTACAAATAACTTTAAAAGTATTTAAAATTTTTGTCAATCATTATGCGACTTGAAAAACATTTAATATTGTGTTACACTTTTTAAAAAAGTAGAGGAGACAAAATATGGAATTTTTTGAGCTTGTTAAACAAAGGCAAAGCTGCCGTAGCTATGATAAAAACAAAAGAGTAAATAACGAAGATTTGCAAAAAATATTAGAAGCGGGTTTAATAGCGCCTTCGGCAAAAAATTTTCAGCCTTGGAAGTTTTATGTCACCACAGGCGGTAAAACCAAAGACCTTGTAGCCGAGGCTTGTCAAGCAAAGGGTATGAATGTGTGCCTTACCGACTGCCCCGTACTTATTACTGTTGTGAAAGAACCGCATAGAGATTTACCCGGTTTTGCTTTGCCGATAAAAATCCAAGATTTCAGACCTGTGGACATTGGACTAAGCGTTGCACAAATGACTTTGGCGGCAAAAGAACTGGGACTTGATACGCTTATTGTGGGTTGGCTGAACGACAAAAAAATCATTGAAGCTTTGGATTTGCCAGATGATTCCGATATATGTTTGGTATTAGCGGTTGGGTATGCTTCCCAAGGTTATGAAACAAGGGAAAAAAATAGGAAACCTTTTGAGGAAAAGGTAGTTTTTAAATAAGAAAATGGAAAAAAAAGAAAACGAAAAAAAATTGAATAGAAAAGGCTCGAATAGAAGTTTTGCCAACATATTTGTTAGAGTGCTAATAATAAGCGGTCTTTTGGTTTTGTTGGCGTATATTTTAAAAATAGTAATTTCGTGGCTGGTGGAAAATTTTATTGCCTTTGCAAATAACACTGACGCAGTAGTAATCGTTGCGTTGATGACAGGCTCCATTTCCGTTATCGGTGTTATCATAAGCTCGATTGTCGCAAAATCAGTCGAGTACCGCCAAAATACAAAAAAATATTTGTATGGCAAGCGTGAAGAACCGTATTCGGATTTGGCGGAATTCATTTACAAAATTCGAATATCGGAAAATTTGAAAGAAGGAATATCAGACGAGATTTTTCAAGACGTTTCAAGAATATCGAGAAAGCTCACTTTGTGGGGCTCAAGTGCAGTGCTGAAAAAATGGCTGACGTTTAGAAAATATTTCGCTACGGGTGCAACGGACGATTTGCTTTTGCTTTTGGAAGACGTGTTGTTTGAAATTCGTACCGATTTGGGGCAAAAACGGGGTGGCTTGCGTCAAGGCGACCTATTGACATTTTTTGACCACAATGTTTCCTCAAACGAAAATGAAGAAAATATATAAGAATTTTTACAAAGTATTTTAATACAAAATTTAATCCAATCTAACTATAAAAAAAATAAAGGACAAATAACTTGTTCTTTATTTTTTTCTTTAAACGGATTTTGATTTGAATATTTTTGACGCTATATTTTGTCGTTTGAGCCGAGAACGTTTAATATTTTGTGTTTTACCATATCGGCTACGGCTTGTCTAGCTGGTTTTAGATAATCTCTCGGGTCAAAGCGGCTTGGGTTTTCAGAAAGATATTTTCTGATACTTGCGGTAATGGCAAGACGAATATCGCTGTCAATATTTATTTTGCATACTGCCATTTTCGCCGCCTGTCTAAGCATTTGCTCAGGGACTCCTTGTGCTCCGTCCATTTTTCCGCCATAGCGGTTTATTTCGGCGATAAATTCTTGCGGCACACTGCTAGCTCCGTGCAAAACTATTGGGAAATTTGGAAGTTTTTTTGACACTTCTTCAAGTATGTCAAAACGCAGTTCCGCCGCTCCCTTAAATTTGAACGCTCCGTGACTTGTGCCTATTGCAATAGCAAGGCTGTCGACGCCCGTTTTTGATACAAATTCTTCCACTTCGGCAGGATTTGTGTAGTGACCGTATTCGTTCACAACGTGTTCTTCCACTCCCGAAAGAGTGCCGAGTTCCGCTTCCACAACAACTCCGTGGTCATGGGCGTATTCCACAACTTTTTTCGATACGGCGATATTATCATTAAAAGGCAATGCGGAAGCGTCTATCATCACGGAAGTGAAGCCGTCGTCAACGCATTGTTTACATATTTCAAAACTGTCGCCGTGGTCAAGATGCATACAAATGGGCAAATCAACGCTGTCAATAACGGCAGCTTCGATAAGTTTTTTCAGATAAACCATATTAGCGTACTTTCGTGCGCCCATAGATATTTGGAGTATCAAAGGTGAGCGGGTTTCTTTTCCCGCTTGGATAATGCCCTGAATTTGCTCCATATTGTTTACGTTAAATGCTCCGATGGCATAGCCGCCTTTGTAGGCTTTTGCAAACATTTCTTTGCTGGTAACGAGTGGCATAGATTTAATCCTCCATAATGTATATGTATTTAATATGTTTTTTGTAAATAAATATATAAACGCTTTTTCTTGACCGAAATACTTGTTTGTCTTATAATATTATTAAAGTTTAATACAGCAGTTTTTCCCAAGCATTTATAAAAAATTTTAGATAAAATCATTATTATTGCGGTAAAATATACTTAGCGAAAATTTTGGTTTTTGCACTGTCATTTTAACACACTAAGACTCAAAGGTAAACACAAACAAAATAAAAATTTTATTATTTATGGAGGATATATTTATGGGTAAACCTATCAAAGTAGCTATAAACGGCTTTGGCAGAATCGGCAGAGTTATCGCTCGTCTTATTACGGAAAGAGACGATATGGTACTTGTCGCAACAAACGATTTGAAAATCACAGAACCCGAATATTGGGCGTATTTAATGAAATACGACAGCGTATACGGAAAATTTAACGGCACGCTGGAAGCAGTGGAAAACGGCGTTATTGTCAACGGCAAAAAAGTTTTGGTTTTTGGAAATCCCGACCCTACTCAATGTCCGTGGGGAGAACTTGGTATTGATGTTGTAATTGAATCCACAGGCGTATTTAAGACTATCGAAAAAGCCGGAAAACATCTTCAAGGCGGTGCGAAAAAAGTTATCATTACCGCTCCCAGTGACGACGCTCCAATGTATATAGTTGGCGTAAACGAAAAATCTTATAAAGGTGAAACCGTTGTTTCAAATGCAAGTTGTACGACAAACTGTCTTGCACCTTTGGCAAAAGTCATTCACGACAAATTTGGTATTGAAACAGGCTTTATGACAACAATTCACGCAATGACAGGCACACAAACCACAGTCGATATGGCGTCTTCAAAAGACTGGCGTGCCGGACGTGCCGCATCATATAACTCTATACCCGCTTCCACAGGCGCAGCAAAAGCTGTCGGCAAAGTTTTGCCCGAACTCAAAGGCAAACTCACAGGTATGGCTTTTAGAATACCCGTATTGGACGGTTCGGTAGTGGATTTGGTTTGCAATAC
>DAOPIV010000069.1:0-5733 GCA_035399325.1 Clostridia bacterium
CCGTTTATGCCGAAACGCATAAAAATGATTTGCTGTTCACGCTTGCTTAGATGTGAGATGCTTTCTAGTAAAAGCTGTTTTTCTACAGAATTTTCTATCTCGCTATATACTACATCACCGTTTGTGCCCAAAATATCGCCCAACAGCAGCTCGTTGCCTTCGCCGTCGATATTCAACGGTTCGTCCAGCGAAACTTCCAGTTTTCTGCGGACAACTTTGCGTAAATACATCAAAATTTCGTTTTCGATACATCTGCTCGCATATGTGGCAAGTTTGATTTTTTTTGCGGGCTCAAAACTACCGACTGCCTTGATAAGTCCTATCGTACCCACAGAAACGAGGTCTTCCAGCTCCAACCCTGTGTTTTCAAATCGTTTTGCCAAATACACTACAAGCCTCAGGTTATGCTCAATAAGGCTGTCCCTAGCGTCCGCATCTGCCGCTGCTGCAAGCGCTATTAACCTTGCTTCATCTTCCGCCGATAGCGGTTTTGGCAGAGCTTCCGTTCCGCATATGTAGGCGGTGATTTTTTCTTCCAGCGATGTCGCTCGTAAAAGCCTTTTTAGTAATTCAATTATTTTCATTGCTATCTTCTCCAAAAACTGCGTTTAATATAATATCATAACGACTTGTTTCCGCTTTTGATGCTGTCAGTACAACCCTTGTTTTTTTCCCTTTTACGCTTATTTCTTTTTCTATTCCAAAAAAACTCGATACCCCTGCTACCGTCATATACTCGCCGCCGGATATTTTCTCTTTGTTTATCGTAGCTTGGGCAATCTCCTTTTTCAGTAATATAATCATTTTTTTGTTTGAAACAAAACACACGGGCAATTCTTTGCAATATAGCGTATTGCCGCTGTCCAAAAAGCCTTCCGCTGTTAGCGTCTTTCCGTCTAGACAAAAAACTGTTTTAATGAGATTTTTTGACAATTTTTTTTCCGATTTTATGTATTGATTTATTTTATATATCAAAAAACAAAATGCCGCTATGCCAATCAGATATAAGCCTATGGGCGCTGATGCGGAGTAATAAACAGCCGCTTTTTCCAGTGTCATATTGACTCCCATATATATAAATGCGAGTATAATTCCGCCCAATACAAATGTATATGCCGTAAATATCAAAGTAGACCAGACAAGCTTTTTCAGATTTATCGGCGTATACGCCAAAAACGTCATTAACGGCGCAATGGCAAATTTTATTACAACAATCAATACTGCCGACAAAGATACAAGCGGCATCAAACAAGCCAGTGCGGTTCCCACTGCCGCAGAAAGAACAATTTGCCACCATTTTGTTTTTACATGTGTCGTTAATGCTGCCGACCAAAGCAAGAGCGAATTTATCGCCATATTGTCAATAATGACGTATTCAATATAAATTTCCATTTTTTTGGGGAAATTATATATCTTTGGCAACAGCTCAAAAATTTTGTTTTTTGTATAAATGTAGACCTATTTGACGAAAACGATTTTTTACGCCACACAAAAACGCCTGCCGCATCGTAGACGCAGACAAGCGTTTTTATTAAACCTGGTCAGTTTATTTGGTTTTTCAAAAATTTTACCTTTGCCGCCCCCACATTAAAAACATATTTAGTATTCGTGCCTTTCAATGTGAAAGCCGTTATCGAGTCAATCAGTAGTAATATAATCCCAAGGATTGACGGTTACGCCGTTTACTTGCATAGATAGATGCAAATGCGGTCCGTCCTCAAACTCATAAGCCGCCGATGTGGAAACTTCTGCTATTATTGCGCCCTTGGCAACGGTTTGACCTGCTGTAACCATAGGCTCACTCAAAGAAGCATAGGTTGCCAATATGCCGTCTCCGTGGTCGATGATAATATAGTTTCCATATCCGTAAGTGAAGCCGACTTCCGTAACAGTGCCGCTACGCATTGCTCTGACTTGCGTACCCTCTTCTGCCAAAAAATCTATCGCACGGTGGGACATCCACATATCCAGCGTACCATTGAACACGAACATATTATCGCTGTCGTTAGTGTAGTCCATACCTATGCCGGTATAATTAGCAACCGGCGTTACGAAAAATTTCAGGGTATTGTCTACATTTGCACCCGGTTTTATGGTCGGGTCATCCACCCCAGTAGGATCGTCGCTCGGGTTATCATCTATCACAACCGGAATTTCATTTCCGCCCGTTGCCGCTACGATAACTATCGTGGTTATCGCTATCACGCAAGCGATAATAATAATCAACGCCAAATTTTGCTTTACAAAAGTTTTAATCTTGTCAAAGCCTCTTCTATAACTGTTCTGCATTTACTGTTCCTCCTAAAAGCCTTAAAAATCTTTTGATACAATTATTAACAATCGCAAAATAGTTAAACATGTATGTAAAAAATTTAATACCAGCCGACTATTAAAGGTGAACCTATGTAGAGTTTTCCATTTTTTGAGGCAATTTGTATATTTACCAGTCTTCCGTTTAGACGAATGCCGCCAGATACTCTATTTGAATACCCGTACAATATTGTTTCATCGTCTAAAATTTGAGAGTAAGTTTCTACAAAATTTAGAGCGGATACAATGCTTTCGTAATTTTGGTCACTTGTGACGAATAAATACGCATATGCATTTTTGTCATCTTTCGCTTCATTTGCTTCAAGCGAAATTTCTTGTATATCGCCCATTTCGTCTATGTAGTAAGCATTATATTTACCATCGATATTTAATGCGCTGGCAAGGTTTACTGGCATCGCAAAAATCAACGCCAAAATAATAAGCACAGCCAAAAAAATTTTACCCATAAAAAAACTCCCGTTACTTTTTGTAACGAGAGTATTGACGAGTTAAAAAAATTTTATACTTTTTATTTGTTTAAATTTTATGTTTGCCCAAAATTTAATGGATAATGAAAATGTTATTCAAACAGCTTTGATACGGACAGATGCGTATATATTCTTTCTATTGCATCCGCAAATAAATCTGCTGTGGGTACTTGGATTATTTTTGAACAAAGTTTTTCGTTTGGCTGTTCTATTGTGTCCAAAATTACCACTTTTTCCAAGGGACTATCCATAATACGCTGTATAGCGGGACCCGAAAGGACACCGTGCGAGCAACATGCCGAAACGCTTAACGCTCCTTGCTCCATAAGCGCACTAGCACCTTGGGTGATCGTGCCTGCCGTGTCTATCATATCGTCAATCAAAAGACAGTTTTTGCCTTGAATATCGCCGATTATGTTCATAACTTCCATTACATTGGCTTTTGGACGGCGTTTATCGATAATAGCTATCGGAGCATTAAATTTTGTAGCCATTGCTCTTGCTCTTTTTACCGAGCCGACGTCGGGTGCGACGATGACTAAATCGTCCGTTTTATAACCATTTTTAATAAACCATTTTGACAAAACTGCATTCCCCATGAGATTGTCTAGCGGAATATTGAAAAATCCTTGTAACTGCGGAGAATGTAAGTCCATAGTCAAAACTCTGTTTGCGCCTGCAGCCGTGATAATATCGGCAACGAGTTTTGCTGTGATCGGGTCTCTCGCCCTGTCTTTTTTGTCCTGTCTTGCATATCCAAAATACGGTATAACAGCGGTGATTCTGTCTGCGCTGGCACGTTTAAAAGCGTCAATCATAACAAGCAACTCCATAAGGTTGTCATTGACGGGAGTTGATGTGGACTGAATTAAAAAAACGTCGCATCCACGAACAGTTTCACGAATATTAACCGCTACTTCCCCGTCCGCAAAACGGGTTGCCTCAGAATCCCCAAGTGGCAATTCGAGCTTTGCGCTTATGGCTTCAGCGAGTTTTTTTGACGCATTTCCAGCAAAAATTTTTATTGACCGTAACGGACTGCTTAACATATTATCCTCCGTAAAAATGGTATTTGTAAATTTATTGTAATGCGACAATATCGCTTTGTCAAGGAAATATCTAAACAGTACAAAGAAAATAAATAGCAAAAAAGGGGCTGCTAACCCCTCTTTTTTATTTTTCTTTGTAATCTCCGCAGTAATGTGCTGTTGGAATGTCGTCGGCGGGTATAACGGTAATAGATTTAAGCTTACAGCTGCCGTCATTTTTGTCTTGATGTATGCAGGCACACACGTCACAGTTAATTTTTTGGTTTTCTTTCATAAAAAATTTTTTTTAAACCTCCTTAGTTCAGATATCAATATTTTTCGCTTTAAACAAAAAAATATACTTGCGCTATGCGTGACGTTGACACACCAATGGATTTGGTGCTAAAATGTTACACAATAAGAGAGGTAAATATTTATGAAAGTATTACTGCTTCAAGACGTCAAAGCGCAAGGCAAAAAAGGACAAATAATCAATGTTTCCGACGGTTACGCAAACAATTTTCTTTTCAAAAAAGGTTTGGCAAAAGTTGCGACACCCGAAGTAATCAAACAGATCGAAGTGGAAAATATTCGAAATGAAAAACATAAACAAGCGGAAAAACAAGCCGCTCGAGATTTTGCGGAAAAACTTAACGGCGCTACCATACATATTGAAGCAAAAAAAGGCGAAAATGGTAAGCTCTTCGGTAGCGTGACTGTGCACGAAATCGCTGAAAAATTAGTTTCACAAGGCTTTATAATCGACAAAAAAGATATTTCTTTGCCGCAACCTATCAAATCAGTCGGAGAATACGAGCTTTCTGTCAAAGTTTTTGCTGAAATCACCGCAAAAATCAATGTAATTGTCGAATAAGCAGTATCACCTGAGCATTTGTTCATATATTCAAATAGACAGATTTTCATAAAACTTTAATCAAGTCAAAATTTGCGGTCAAATGCAGATTTATACATATGAATAGTTTTAACATATTTCCCGCAGCGTTTTGTGACAGAATTTTTGCGGAAATTTTTTAAATTTTTCCGAAATGACCTGCACAAAATCAAAATTTTAGAAACTTGAAAATTTACAACAATTTTTTTGATAACAAGCGAAAAATTTATAAAAAAACAAATTTTAAAAATAACAAAAAAGACGGTGAAATCACCGTCTTTTTTATTTTGTGAAATAAAATTATTTAAGTTCCACTTCAGCGCCAGCTTCTTTGAGTTTTGCAGCCATTTTTTCAGCTTCTTCTTTGGGTTGACCTTCTTTAACGGTGCTGGGAGCGCCTTCAACAAGGTTTTTAGCTTCAACAAGACCAAGACCTGTAAGTTCACGTACAGCTTTGATAACTTCAATTTTCTTGGGTCCAACAGCTTTCAAAACTACGTCAAATTCTGTTTTTTCTTCAACAGGAGCAGCTGCGGCAGGACCAGCTGCAACAGCAACGGGAGCAGCGGCAGAAACGCCGAATTCTGTTTCGATTGCTTTTACTAACTCGTTTAATTCCAAAACGGTCATATTTTTTATTTCTTCAATAAATTTTGCGATTTCCATTATTATTTCTCCTAATAAATTTTTAAAAAATGTTTGCGGCGTAATTTACGCCAAAAATTGTTTTACGCTTGTTCGCCTTTCTTTTCTGCCAAACGGTTCAATGCTACTGCCAAACCTCTTGCGGGTGCAGTCAAAACCGAAAGCAACATAGAAAGCAAAACGGGTTTTGCGGGAACTTTTGCAAGTTGTTCGACAGTTGTTTTGTCAACAAATTTCTTGTCTAGCATTCCGCATTTAATTTGCATAGCTTTAAATTTTGATATGCTCTCGTCAGCTACTTTTGCAGGTGCGAGTGCGTCTGTCATACCAAAAGCTACGGCTGTGGGTCCGTTCAAAGCTTCGTCAAACT
>DAOPIV010000070.1:0-5535 GCA_035399325.1 Clostridia bacterium
GCATTAAGTATTTCGGCGTCGGCGTACCTAAATTCATCTGCGGCAAAATCACGCATTTGTTTAAGTTGGGCAGTGAGTAAATCTTTGTCAAAAAGCGTGCCGTCGCATCGTTTGCCCTTGTTTACGCATTTGTATTGTGCCGAAAGCAAAGTGTCCAAGATTTCTTCTTCAAAAGTTATATAACAGTAACTGCAACCCAAAAAACCGTTTTTTAAAAAATCTGACAGTTTTGTGCCGCAATGACTGCAAATTTTGTCGACATAATTGCCGTTCTTTCGCATTTAATTTTTTCCTTTTCTTGCTTTTCTGATAATGTATCTAAGTAAATATCCTATTTCGAGAGCAACAAGCGGCATAAGCGATAATATCAAGGCATAGCCGTAGTACTCTCCTGTAAGTTGAGTCAATCCGAATACGTTTGCAATACTGGGTACAAATGCAACCAAAACGATAAGACCCATCGATATGAAAAACGCTCCAACCATATATTTGTTTTTTATCGGACTGTCTACAAAAATCGAGCGGTTGCTCCGCATCTCTAAGGCAAAGAACAGTTGGCTTGATGCAAGCACTAAAAATGACATTGTACTGCCTGCAGTATATGCCATTTCGGTCGTTACGCCGTCCATCTTTATGCCAAGATAATAAGCTATCAAAGTAACAACTCCGAAAAAGATACCGTAAATGATTATTTCTAGACCCATACCATTGGCAAAAAACCCTTCGGATTTCAGCTTTGGTTTACGGTTCATTATACCTTGCTCGGGTCTTTCCATACCGATAGCCAAAGCAGGCAACCCGTCAGTAACGAGATTTATCCATAATAGCTGTATTGCAATCAAAGGCGTTTCACGCCAGATAAGCATTGCGATAAACACAATCAAAACTTCGCCCAAATTGCAGCCAAGTAAATATTTTACCGCTTTTTTAATATTGTCAAAAATACCCCTGCCTTCTTCAACAGCGTCAACAATAGTGGCAAAATTATCGTCGGTCAGCACCATATCGGCAGCGCCTTTTGCAACGTCCGTGCCTGTAATACCCATTGCGCAACCAATATCGGCAGCCTTAAGGGCAGGCGCATCGTTTACGCCGTCCCCCGTCATAGCCACTACGGCTCCGTGTGACTGCCACGCTTTTACGATACGAATTTTGTCTTGAGGCGATACTCTGGCATACACTGCATAATTTTCAATGCTTTCCGCAAGCTCAGTGTCGCTCATCTTAAGTAGTTCTTCGCCCGTAATAGCCTTGTCTTTTTCTCCCATAATACCAAGTTGTCGAGCAATAGCCGAAGCTGTAATTACATGGTCTCCAGTAATCATTACGGGTTTGATGCCCGCTTTTATACATATTTCGACAGCTTCTTTGGCTTCTTCTCTGGGAGGGTCTATCATTCCGATGAGTCCTGAAAAAATCAAATCTTTTTCAAGTTCCTCGTTTACAAATTTTTCGGGTAGCTTATCCAAAACTTTGTAAGCCACAACCAACACTCTTAGAGCGTCTTTACTCATTGTCATAACGGCGGATTGTATTTCATCGGTGTTTGTACCGCTCAATTTGTCGATTAGCGATTCCCATGCTCCTTTAATTATTACGTAATATTTACCGCCAATTTCGTTTATTGTGGTCATTAGTTTTCTTTCGGAGTCAAAAGGTATTTCGTATTTTCGAGGGTGCTTTGCGTGAAGTTCGTTTTTGTGCATACCGAGTGACCTAGCGGCTACTATGATACACGTTTCAGTCGGGTCACCTATATGTTTATCGACTCCGTTCTCGTTTACCACAACAGTTCCGTCACAGCAAAGTGCGGCATATTTCAACATTTGTCTAGTACTATCACTGACATCAGGCATCGTTTCAATTTTTCCGCCCGAATAGCATTTTACAACTGTCATACGGTTTTGTGTCAGCGTTCCTGTTTTGTCAGAACAAATAACAGATGCGCTGCCAAGCGTTTCCACAGCGGGAAGTTTGCGTGCAATGGCATTTTTTGTGACCATACGTGCAACGCCCCTTGCCAAAACTATCGTAACGATAGCGGGCAAACCTTCGGGGATTGCCGCAACTGCAAGTGAAACAGCCGTCATAAAATATTTCATAAATATCGGTAAAATCGGGTCGCCAGGTTTTTTGGTAATCATACCTTCCGCAATACCGACGCCAAAAACTATGACCGAAACCACAAGGCAAATGATGCCCAAATATTTTGACAAAACCGTCAGTTTGTGTTGTAAAGGCGTTTTCAACTGGTCCTCTCCTGCAAGCAATCCCGCAATTTTACCGATTTCGGTATTCATACCCGTTGCGGTTACGACTGCTTTTGCTCTGCCGTAGCTTACTGGACAGCCGGAGTAAACCATATTTGTTCTGTCGCCCACAGGACTGTTTTCGCTGCATACGGATGCGTAATCTTTCTCAACTGGGACAGATTCGCCCGTAAGAGCGGATTCATCGATTTTTAAACTTGCGGATTCTATCAGACGTGCGTCTGCCGAAACAATATCGCCCGCTTCTATCAAAATTATGTCGCCTACCACAAGTTGAGCCGCTTCTACAGTGGAAACTTGACCATCACGCAAAATTCTTACATGAGGTGCGGAAAGTTTTTGCAATGCTTCCAGTGATTTTTCGGCTTTTGCTTCCTGTACTGTACCCAAAACCGCATTAAGGATTACGATAAGCATAATGATAACGGGTTCTAAGTAATCTTCAACCAAATCGCTTGCATTAACGCCGCTAGTATGATTGTATATAGCAATAACAAGAGATAAAAAAGCTGCAAAGAGCAAGATAATGACCATAGTGTCTTTAAACTGCTCAAAAAAACGTCTAATAAGCGTTTTTTTCTTTTTTCCTGTAAGGACATTTGCTCCGTCACGCAGCAATCTTTCGTTAGCTTCAACGGATGTGAGTCCTTTTACTGTATCAGTATGTGTTGCTTCTATTACCGATTTTAATTTCAGATAATGTGACAATGTCTTTCTCCTTATTTTGGTTGTCATAATTGTACCATACGAAAGAGTCTTTTTCAATTAAAATAAATCGTATTTGGACGAATTAAGTCAACTCCAAAAATTTTATTTCGTCAAAAATAATTTACGCAGAATAATTTGGAAATATAAAAAAGACGGTAAAAATACCGTCTTTTATTTTTTGTTAATGAATATCCACTTGATAAATGCCTATTAAGTAATTTGAGTCGCTTGCTTCGTCATATTCGTATTCGATATACTCAAACTTTATATCGCCTTCGACATAGTTATCTATTTTGTAGAGCAAAACGCCTTCCATTACCTCAAAAGTACCCAAAACAAAATATTTACTCAGTCCCGAGCCGCTGTCAAAGTTGTAGTACCAACTATAATTGACTTGTAAAGGCTGATAGTTTTCTCCATTATATTTTATGGAAAAATCCCGTATGTAGATGGGTATATCAAAAGCATTTATGTTGATGATTTTTGTTTGGATTACCACATACTTTACACCGCTTTCATAAGCTAAATCAAGTTCGCTTATTTCGTCGACAACTTCTACGCCAGTAACTTGAAATTGTAAATAATCTGATGTGATTAAATCAGCGGTTGTGTAATATCTTGTCAAAGCAGGGCTGTTCGGCTGAACCCATGTTACTATTTCGTCACTGATAACCTTACCGCTTCCGCTAAGCGCAGTTGCTATAATCATAACGGCAACCACTAAAATAATAATGGGAACAATCCAAGCTTTGGATTTTGGCTTCGTTGCCTGCGGAACGGTGTTATATTGACTTTGATAAGCTCCCGTTGCAGCCGCATTTACAGTCGGTTGTCCTTCCAAAACTTTTTTGTGCTCAAGTTTCGCACCGCAGTTGGGACATTTGTTAAGATTCAGGTCAGTAAATTCCGATTTGCAATATTCGCAATACTTAAACTCGCGATATTTTGGCTCCGGTGCGGGTTTTATGGGTGCGCCACGCATATATGTATCGTTGTATACGGGATGAGTGTTGTTTTGTGTTGTGTTTTGTCCCGTTCTTTGATTAAGTATAGAACCTACAACCGCCCCCCACAAAAAAGAGCTGCCGCTGTTGTGCATGCTTGTATTATTAGAACTGGGCGGTCTTGCGCCACTATTCGGTCTGAAACTAGAAAAATTTGTGCCGTTTGGTCTTCCGCCGCCGCTGCTTTTAAATCCGCCGCTACTGAATCCGCCGCCTTTAAAGCCTCCGCCGCCGAAACCTCCTCCTTTTGACATAATATAAATCTCCCTTGTTTTTTATTATTTTTTATCATTATAACATATTAGCGTAAAATTTCAAGAGTTTTAATAAACAATACTAGACCTATTGTTTTTAGTAAATATAATATTAGCAGTTTTAAAATAAATGTGTTATAATAATTGTCCACAAACGAACACATCCTTTTTTTGAGGTGAAAATATATATGACGGCTTATGACATTATTGAGAAAAAAAGATACGGCAAAGAGTTGACTGATGAAGAAATAAATTTCTTTATAAACGGGTATACATTAAACCAAATCCCCGATTACCAAATGTCCGCTTTGCTTATGGCAATTTGCTGCAACGGTATGAACGAAAACGAGACTTTCGCTCTTACAAACTGTATGCTGCACTCGGGCGATGTTGTCGATATGAGTAAAATTGACGGCATTGTTGTGGATAAACACAGTACCGGCGGAGTTGGAGATACAACAACTTTGATACTTGCACCCTTGCTTGCATGTTGCGGCGTAAAGGTTGCAAAAATGAGCGGTCGTGGCTTAGGGTTTACGGGCGGAACGATTGACAAACTGGAAAGTATACCGGGTTTTAACACATCTTTATCAGAAGAAAAATTTTTTGATATAGTAAACAAAATCGGCTGTTGTGTAATCGGTCAAACAGAAAACCTCGCTCCCGCCGACAAAAAACTTTACGCCTTGCGTGACGTTACCGCCACTATCGACAGCATACCACTTATTTGCGGAAGCATAATGAGCAAAAAGCTTGCCTCGGGAGCGGAGGCGGTTTTGCTTGACGTCAAATACGGCGACGGTGCGTTTATGAAAACGAAAGAACGTGCGGTCGAGCTTGCGAAAATTATGGTAAAAATAGGAAATCGTGCGGGCAAAAAATTTGCGGCTTTGGTCACGGATATGTCCGAACCGCTTGCGACAAAGGTCGGCAACAGCCTTGAAATTATCGGTGCAATCGAAGTTATGAAAGGCAAACACAACCGACTTAGAGAAGAAATGTGTCTTGTAGCGGAACGCCTTTTGGTTTTGTCGGGCAAATTTGATACAAAATCCGCTCAAAAAAACATCGAAAACGTTCTTGCAGACGGTAGCGTACTGAAAAAATTTAAGGAAATGGTGGAAGCACAAGGCGGTAATCCCGTTTTTATCGACCATCCAGAAAAATTTGTGTTGGGTGAAACAGTAGACGTTTTAGCACAAAAAGACGGTTATGTTTTTTCTATGCGGGCGGAAGAACTGGGTAAAGCCGTTACGCTTTTGGGCGGCGGCAGAATGGTAAAAAGCGACGTTGTTGACC
>DAOPIV010000071.1:0-5494 GCA_035399325.1 Clostridia bacterium
TAAAACGGTATCCGTCCGAAAGCATTGACGGAACAGTACATATTGAAAGCATCAAGAATACCATATAAGTGGCGTAGAAAATAATGGTTACGGCAAGCGACAATGCAAAAAGCAGCCAACCGCTTATATTCATCACGTAAAACAGATATATCATACCGCATATTATAATGCTTATAAATTCGTAACCGAATGTCATCAATAAAAAATACGGCAAGACGGAAAGCAGACTTTCGTTTAACATTGAAAATATGCTGGAATATGAACGCATACCAAGACGCATATGTCTTTCCACTGCCGATATAGACATACACAGTGAGATAAATAATGTAATTGCACCCAGCAAATAAACCCACCAGTTTGCCGACAAATTTATGCTGGTGAAATAGTTGAATAAATCATAAGTAAAATCGTCCATCGAAAACGTCGAAAGCGAAGTTATTTGTCTTGCATAATTTATGAAAAAGTCAGCAGGGGTGTTGTCTACAGAGAATGCGTTTGCAAAACCAAGTAAAGCTGCGGGCAAAATTACCAGCGGCAGCATAAATAAAAAATTTTTCAAGATGTAAACGAGCGTTGATTTTTTGCCCTTTTTCATCGATAATTCCTCCCGTAAAAATCAAAATAAAGTAAAATTCCTTAAATGGCAAATGTATGCCTTGTAACTCATTATAACTTAATTTTCACCTTAGTTCAACAGTTTTTTAGCAAAAAAGACGCTGCCTTATACCTATTTCAAGTTTTTTTTCACAAAAAAAGCCGACGTTTTTATATCGGCTTTTCGTTTTTGTATTAGGGTTCGTTTTTATTTTTTGTTTTCCACATACTCGACTACCCATTCGTAAAAACTTCCCAATTCGTCTTGCAAATCGGTGCGTTTTTCCAATAGGTCTATCGCTTGTTCTTTTGTCAAATTATCAAGGTATGTAATAACGGCATAATATTTTTCTCGTCTGACAATTTTTTCCAGACCCGCTTCACCTACTTCCGCAAGCAGTTTCTGTGCTTCGGCTGCCCGTTGATATTCATTCGTCATTGCTTCCTGACGCAGCTTTTCGTTGCTTGCCTGCAACTTTGCTTCGTTACTTGAAATCGTATTGTTATATTTTGCTATTTCCTCTTGTTTTTCTAACGCTTCGTTATAAAGTTTTTGCGCAAGTTCCTGAGTTTCGAGGTCCTGACTTATACCCAAAGATGCCAGCGCTTCTGTGGACAAATTTTTAAGTTTCTCTAAATTTTGTTTTAACAAATTTACATTGGCTTCTTTTTGCTCCGTAATACTGGATTTTTCCTTAGAATATCTTTGTTCGGCATCGTTTTCGGCACTTTCCACGATAGATGAACGAGCAACCCCTCTTTCCAAAGCATTTTTACGGATATTTTGCTTGTCTTCGTTTTCGTTTTCATTTAGTTCACGAATTTCAAACATAGCTTTAAGTTCCGCTTGGTCAATTTTATCGCTAATACTATTGCTGTCCGACACATTGTCCGAGCGTATTTGATCAGCTTTGGTGTAATATTTTTCAGCCAAATTTGTTTTTGCCTGACTGTATAGCTCGTCTTGCTCTGGCATTTCATACTCAATTTTCACCGCTCCCGTAGACACGGGCAAATCCAATTTTGGCTCAGTGTAATTTACGGAATACAATGTATCTATGTCTTTTAAGTTTTTAGTCAAATCTGCGTAAGCTTTCGTATCGGTTTTGTCTGTGATTGTTATAGACTCGGTTTTTTTTGTGCCGCCATCAACATCGGTACGATATGATATTAAATTTCTTGGCATAATCTCTCCTTTAAAAAGTTATAAGTTTTCCGCCCTGCATGGCGAAATAGTTGGTGTCCGACAAATAACAAATAGCGTCGATATTTGAATATATCGTCTGTGTAACAGGATTTAATACGTCAGTAAGAGTAAATATCGTTTCATTCGCATTGTCGTTTTCAAGGCTCAAAACGCTGACCGTTGTCGAGTTAACTCTAATATCAACGGGATTTTCTATATCAACTTTTGACAAATAACTCATTGTGCCGTTAAATAAATACAACAGTACCCCCGATGACGAATCTATTACTAAATGAACTCTTGAACCGTAGTAAGATAAAAATATTTTGTATCCTCTTTGCATCTCAGGCGTTTCCATTAGGACAGCGTCCGTTGCCACAGGACTTGCTATATTTAGCGTTTGTTTGTAAACAAGTCCGCCTTTAATGGTAAACAAGATTTTGTAATAATAAGAGTAACAAAAATCTGTCACGTCCTGGGCAAGTAAAACGCCTTCGGGAATGCTTGTTTCGTCAAAATTTGTAAGATATAATTTTCCATTTGACAAATAAAACATTTTAGTGTTGTCGCCTTCATAAAATTTTATTTTATCAATATTCAAAGCTGTGATATCGAAAGTTTTGACTGCCGATGTCAAATACGAAACATACAAATTGAAAACCCCGTTTTTATAAATACAATAATATTTATTGAGCGCATAATAATCCAGCAGAGGGCTTTCATTATACACGCTTATATCAACTCCTCTTGCGGTAAGCGTAACCGTACCCACTATTGTATTTGTATGAGTTGCGGTTACGGACACCGTATTTTCGCCCGCTTGCGTTTTCAAGTAAAAAATGTATCTTATTGCAGACGGAGCATAAAAAGTAAAATATGCTTCTTGTGTACCAATTTTTAATCCATTGAAAAAATAATCTATCGGGCAAGTAAGTCCAACTCCGCTCTTAGCGTTTATTTCAACTTCGATAGTTATGTATTGAGCTGTTTCGGAGTAAAAAACAAAACTTTGTGGAACCGCTGAAAAAAGGCTGACATTTTCTTTTCGCATATGTATGACGTTTTCTTTTGGATTTTGCGTCACAGAGCTAAGGCGTCTTGCTAAATCCTGCGTTTTTAAATACGCAATTTTTCCGTAATCCATTTTTTTCTCCTAATAATTTACATACGTTATTTCAACTGGCTTTATTTTCATCGTTTCTTGGGCTGTATAGAGTGCGATACGAAACAGTTTCCCTTTTATCCCAATAGGAATTTTTTGAAATCCGCTTCCTCCCGAAATATCAAATTTTGACCATTGCCCGTCTGCACAAATACCCACGGTGATGTCGGACTGTGTATTCACAGAAATGTATCTGACAAATTTGTCTTGCAGTGTAAAGCCAAAATCAGTCTCGGGAGTAAGATAAAATTTTTCAATGGGATTGTCAAAATAATTTTCTCCGCCAATCTCGGCTAATTTTTTAGAATTTTCGTCGGAAAGACAAACTAGTGTTCCGCACATCTTTTCCGACAAAATTCCGTTTATATATAAAAGCCCGCCAATACGGATTATTTTCAAGGTACCGTCTGCCACATTCAAAATAAGTAAAGTGTTGTTGCCGTTTTCGGTTTCAATGGACGTAAAATCGTCGTCACCAAAATCCATTTTACAGCACAAAAAATATTCGTTTCCAATAAACACGGCTGAAGCGTCTTCGTTGTCGCTTGGCCAAAGTCCGTCAAGCGTGGAAAAAATTTTTTTTGTTGTCAGTCCGTCAAAAGAATACAATCCGTCTTTGCTTAAAAAATAAACGGTGTCGCCGCATACCGCTACCGTTTCGGGGTAAATGTTTCCCGTGGCGTAAACCTCGTTTACATAAAACTCCGTCTGGTCGGCGTATGCGGTTACTCTCGTTATTCCGTATCTGCGAAATACATAAACATAATCCAAAAAACTTATTACTTTGAGTAATTTTCCTTTGTTGTCGGCAAACTCAATATACCCCGCTTGGTCGAGAGAAATATTCCAGTTTGTCGGGTCAAGGTCGTCGGAAAACCAAAGCAAATTGTCTTCGCCTACGGCAAAAAGTCTTTCGTAATGCGTGCACATTGAGCGAATTTTTGGTGCCGTAGAAACCTGGTATGGCAAATTTACTCCGTCATAAACCGTAAGGCTGTCAGACGGTGAAGAAAACATAATGACATCGCTGTCGTTGAGCTTGTAGTTTACAGCAACAGGTATTTCCGAAAATGTAATCGTACCTATTGCCGTTGGTGCGGAAGGCGAAGTCAAACTCACTTCATAAAGACGGAAGTTTGAACAAAATAATACAATTCTGTCGTCACATTCATTGGTTGTGTAATCCGTGCGTTTATAATGCCACGCCCGCAGTATATCGTTTTCGCATTCAACCGAGTATGTCATAGATACCCCGTCAGTCACATAAGGAATATCAAAAGTTTTGATACCTTTGATATTTACCAGCGCACCGCTTTCGCCCGAGCAGTTGTATGCTAATTTGCAAACAGCCAAACTGAGCGATTTGTCATCAAAATTTGAAACGATGCCTTTTGTAAAAGTTACGGCAGCTTTACGATGATATGCGGTCTTACCCGCAATTCTCTTTGCATAAAACATTATTTCAACTCCACTTGCGGTTTTTTACCGTCATTTCGCTTTTTTTGGATAGTGCTCCAAGGAGATTGTCCTTGTAACGCTTGTCCCAAATTTGCGATTCTTCGTAATCACCCGAGAGCAAACAAAATTCGGCACACACTCCATACGCAAGAATCCGCTCGCTAAGCTGACCGCTGCCTATCTCAACTTCATCCAAAAATTCTTTGTTTTCCGGTCGATAGCTGTATTCAACTTCAATATTGCCCGTTACTCCAAAGTCCACCCCGTTAGGTCTGTAAACATATTTGATATTTCCGTTTTGATAAGCCGATATTATTTGTAGCGGAGATTTACAAAACTGAGTATACGGAACGATTTCGTTGACAAAAAGCGTTTCTTTTGTCGTAAGCGGCAAATATTCCTCCGCCAGTTCACACAAAACCAGATTTGAACATTCAATAAGTGAAATAAGAGTTTTGTCGCTCGCTATAAGGGTGGTTAATTCTTCGTCAAGAGCGTCCTTGGTAAAAGCGGTTTCGTCGATTTTTCCGCCAAGCATTACGTTTGCAAGGCGTGTAATATCTCGAATTTTCAATTTTTTACCTCCATTATTTTTGTTATCTTTTCTTTGTATGTATTTGATGCGGATTTTTCTATATATCTATTGTGAGCTTCGATTTCCGCTGTGAGTTTATCGATGTTTTCCGTTCTCGTTTGCAGAGCATAGTCCACAGTTCTTGCGTCCAGGTTTTCATACGGCACGACAAACGAAAACTCCGTTTTGCCATATTTTTCTCTGTGTATTTCGTATCTGTCTTTTTTTGCATTGTAAAAAACACGGTAACAAGAATCAATTTCCATAAGTCTATGAGAAATATCGTACAAATCATTTTTTATCGGAATAAGATAACTTTTCATAAAAATTTTTTTCCTTCAAAGGAAAAACCGACAAATATTTGTCGGTTTCTCCGTAATTTGGTTTTTTTCTAAGCTTCGGTAATTCCCGTGAGTTTTGCCTGAGCATTGGGCTTGTTGCAGATAAGGTCTGCGTATTTTACCAAAGTTGCCGAATATGACGGTTTGCCCGCTATTTGTTTTAGTACTTGTCCGTGTTC
>DAOPIV010000072.1:0-5487 GCA_035399325.1 Clostridia bacterium
TTTTGTACCTCCTTTTGGACATATTTGACCCCCGAAAAAAATCGGGAGTAAGGATAAGGTGAAAACATCACTTATGGCATTATACCCTAAGCTAAGATTTTTTGCAAGTAAATAAAACGCTCGCTAATGCTGTTTTTTTACTAAATTTATTTGCTTTATTTTATTAAATTATTTTTCGCTTTCATCTAAATAAAAAATATTGTCTGCTATTTTTGCCTTGCTATACCTAATCGTTTTAAATTAAGTATCTCAAAATCACGATTAAATCACCATCGTATCGGTGTTCTGCCGCATCTTTCCAAGTATTCGTTTGCTTTGGAAAAATGAGCACATCCGACAAAGCCTTGGTAGGATGAAAGCGGACTCGGGTGCGACGTCGTCAGTACTATATGTTTTGGGTTATTAAGCAGACGCTTTTTTTGTATGGCGTTATTACCCCAAAGCAAAAACACAACAGGCTGTTCGAGTTTGTCAATGTAGCTTATCGCCGCATCGGTAAAGTTTTCCCAGCCGTGATTGCGGTGACTGTTTGGTTTTTTCGCTTCGACTGTAAGCACGGTATTTAAAAGCAAAACACCTTGTCTTGCCCATGGCGTCAAGTCTCCGTCAGTCAATTCCAATTTGCCAATATCTCTTTTTATCTCATTATAAATATTAAGCAACGAAGCGGGCAATGGCGAAACATACTTTGTAACAGAAAAAGCAAGCCCAACAGGATGGCCTACAGTAGGATAAGGGTCTTGCCCCAGTATTACCACCTTTATTTCATTAGGAGAAACCAAATCGAACGCGCGCAAAATGTTTTCTGCTCGTGGCAAAATATCTTTTGTTTTGTATTCCGTCTGCAAAAATTCTTTTAAATCGCAAAAATACTTCTTTTGAAATTCGGGCAGGAAAACTTGTTCCCACCCGTTGTAATCTCTCTGTGTCACTTTAATTTTTTTATAGATCCGCCACTATTACCATACTGTCCGAAACACAGCAGATTGTGTCGCCTTCTCCTAATGTGATTTTTGTTTCATTTTTAAACTCGGTAACAAGTCCGTTGTAACGCACATTAAAATCTTTTTCTTTGTCGACAGCGTTTCGAAGAATATATGCGCCGGGTTTGATTTGTCCGTTTACGCCAACATTATATGTAACATTTCGCGGAACAGAAATAAACATTTCATTTTGCTTGTTGAGTAACGGGTCTGCAAAGCTTGGTTGCTGGGTTTCAAGGTCTTTACGAGGGTCGGCGTGTTTACGCACTTTTGAATAAAGTATCAACCCCAAAATAACGACTGCCAAAAGCAAGGCGCCAATAATAATATAAAGCCATTCAACCAATGTGAGAGCGGCGAAATTTAACATAATTTGTTCTCCTTTAAATTTGTTTATAAAATTATATCACAGCAAAACCTCTTTTGTAAACATAATAATTTTGACAAATATCAAGCTCGTGCTATAATAAAGTTGATTTACATTTTATTTATACTATTAAGGAGTTATTTATAATGAAAAAACTTGTACAGCTGCCCCGATGGGGAAGATGGCTAACCCGTATCGTATTTACCCCGCTTGGTATGATTTTGGGTTATATGGCGACAGATTCGCTCATATTACAGTATGAATTGATGTCGGCAAGCTCTGTTTTTTATATTCCCATATGCTTGGGCGGTGCAATAATTGGCGGACTGATTTTGCTTTTTATGGGTCCTTTTATTTGCAGACTTGTTTATGCGGCGGTAAACCGAGACAGCCACGCATACAAAAAATATTCTTCAGCTGAAATCGTATCGGCATTCATAGGGCTAACATGCGGCTTGTTTATCGCATTTTTGGTCACAAATTTATACAATTTTATTCCAGATAATTATATCATTTTGATGATAACTTTATCCATAGTCACTTACATCGGTCTTGGCGTAACGGGTATGATACTTGGACATAGTTACCTAAGCAATATCATTTCTCCAAATTCCGTAACCACAGTTCTTACCCCAAAACTACTCGACAGCAGTATTTTGATTGACGGGAGAATTGTAGATATTGCAAAAACTGGATTTATCAGCGGACCTTTTGTCATTCCGAATTTTATAATCAGCGAAATAAAAAATGTCGCCGACAATCCCGACGCCGTGAAAAGAAATCGTGGCAGACGTGGACTTGATGTAATTAAAACCTTGCAAAATGACAAAAGTCTTTCCGTCGTCATTGACGAAAGCGTCATTGAAGGCGACAGTGAAACAAAAATTATCACCTTGGCAAAAGAGCTACGTGGCGAAATAGTTACGGTGAATTACAACTTGGCAAAACTTGCGGATGTAAAAAATATAAAAACGCTAAATCTCAATGACCTTTCAAATGCCATAAAACCCGTTGCATTGCCCGGCGAAAAAATCACAGTTGAAATTATTAAGCAAGGCAAAGACAAAGCGCAAGGCGTGGCGTACTTACCCGACGGCACTATGATAGTTGTAGAAAACGGCGGCGGCAGCATTGGTGAAACAAAAGAAGTCGACGTTACGACAAGCCTTCAAACAAGCACAGGGCGTATCATTTTTGCCCGCATAGAAGAATAATTTATTTTAAAAATCCAAAGTAAAAATTTCATACAATAAAGATTATAAAAAGCGACAACATTTTTTGTGTTGCCGCTTCTTTTTTTTGCTTAATTTATTTTTCTTTTATTAAATTTCTTGCCTTTTCCAGTATCTTTTCCAACGTTAAACCGTATCTGATTTTCAGCTCGTCCGTTGTGCCGACTTCGCCAAGCTCGTCATTAACGGCAACATAATCGCATTTGGTAGGCAGCTCTTTGCTGAGCAATTCCGCCACTGCACCGTACAGTCCGCCGATGCAGTTTGCGTTTTCCACCGTCAAAACCTTTTTTGTGCGTTTTGCCGACTCCAATACTGTGGCTTTATCAAGCGGTTTGATTGTGTGCATATTGATAAGGTTTACGTTTATTCCTTCGTCTTTTAATATCTCAGCAGCTTTTACGCAGTCGGGCGTATTTATTCCGCTTACAATAATAGTAAGGTCGTCGCCTTGCGTAAGCGTGTCCGCTTTAAATAAATCAAATTTGTAATCGCTGCCGAATACATCGGGGACTTCTTTTCTCGCCATACGAATATAAACGGGATTAGGGCATTCTACTATTTGCGGTAAAGCCAATGTTAGCTGCGTTGAGTCGACTGGCTCAAACACCACCATATTAGGCAAAGCCCGCATTGCCGCTACGTCTTCAAAAGACATATGCGTTCCGCCGTTTGCCGCCGTCCATACGCCGGGGTCGGTGCCTACTATTACCACTTTCTGCTCTGCATAAACAATCGAAACGGCGATTTGGTCAAAAGTTCGTCTTGCCACAAAAGGAGCAAAAGAATGTATAAAAGGTATACAGCCGTAAGTTGCCATACCCGCCGCAATGCTTGTCATATTTGTTTCGGCAATACCAATGTCGAAACACCTATTGGGAAATTTTTCATAAAGCGGTCCCGTTCCGCACGCTTTCGATAAATCAGCGTCCAAAATGACGATATTTTTATTTTCTTCCATTAGTTTAGCCAGCGTTGCCGCATATGCTTTTCTCATTTCCATTAATTCATCGTCCTCCTTAGCGTAATTCCGCAAGCGCTTTTTCCAGCTGCTCGTTTGTAACGTTGGTACTGTGGTTGCCAACGCCCATTTGTTCATAAAACGAAACGCCTTTGCCTTTAACGGTGTCTGCAATAATAGCCGTGGGCATACCTTTGAATGATTTTGCTTTTGTAATAGCGTTGTCAATAGCCACATGGTCGTGTCCGTCAATACGAATGGTATTAAATCCAAAAGCTTTCATTTTTGCTTCGAAATCTTCCATTCTTAAAATTTTATTTGTTACATCGTCTATCTGCATACCGTTGTTGTCGATAAACACGGTAAGGTTGTCGAGCTGTCTAAATCCCGCTTGCATAAACGCCTCCCACACTTGTCCTTCTTGCGTTTCGCCGTCGCCTACGATAGAATATATATGAGCGCCGTCACCAGCAAGTCTGCTTGCCAAAGCGACACCGACAGCGCAGCTGATGCCTTGACCAAGACTTCCCGCCGAAACGTCAACGCCTTTTGTCAATACGGCATTGCAGTGACTGGGTAAATGCGTACCGATTTTATTGAGCGTTAATAGTTCGCTTTCGTCAAAAAAGCCAAAACTGCATAGCGTCGCATATAGCGCAGGACCTGCGTGACCTTTAGACAAAACAAATCTGTCTCTGCCTTGTTTTTTTGGGTTAGATGGGTCTACTCTCATATGTTTTTCATACAAGACCGCCAAAATATCGGCGATTGACAAACTTCCGCCCACATGACCCACGCCAAAGCTGTTTATGCTTTTTAAGATAAATCGGCGTATTTCTTTCGCTCTGCTTATCGTATCCATTTTTTTCTCCTTGATAATTTTTATTGTTTTTCGACTTCCATTTGCAAGTTTTCTGTACGCACAGACAGGTCGTAAAGTTTTTTATATAGCCCGTGGTTTTTCATAAGTTCCGCATGCGTGCCTACTTCCACTATACCTTTGTCCGTCAGCACGATAATTTTGTCTGCGTTTCTTATGGTGGAAAGTCTGTGCGCAATTACTATGCTTGTTCTGCCCTTTGCGAGCAAGTCAAGCGACTTTTGCACCTTTACTTCGCTCTCATTATCTAATGCGCTTGTCGCTTCGTCAAGTATAAGTATCGGTGGATTTTTCAAAAAAACTCTCGCAATAGAAACCCTTTGTTTTTGTCCGCCAGACAGTTTTACGCCCCTTTCTCCTACAAAGCTGTCGTATCCGTCTTTAAGTGTAGAGATAAATTCATCCACGCCCGCAAGTTTTGCCGCTTGGATTATTTCTTCTCTTGTGGCGCCGATTTTGCCGTACTCGATATTGTCGGCTACCGTTCCCCAAAATAGATATACGTCTTGCTGCACAACGCCGATATTTTCTCTAAGCGACTTTGTCGTAACGTCTTTAACATTCTTGCCGTCGACAAGTATTTTGCCGCTTGTTGTGTCATAAAAACGGGGAATGAGATTGGCTATCGTCGTTTTTCCGCCGCCGCTGGGTCCTACGATTGCGATTGTTTCGCCTTGTTTAATACTAAAATTGATTTTTTCCAATACGTCTCTGTCCGTGTTTTTGTAGCGGAAAGTAACGTTTTTAAAGTCTATATTTCCTCTGACATCACTGAGCTCGGTTGCGTCTTCCTTGTCTGTTAAATCGATAGGCGTATCCATAATCTGCTGATATCTAGCAAAAGCTGTGATACCTTTTTGAAACTGCTCGGAATAGTCGGCAAAGTTTATCAAACTGTTGAGCAGGGTATTGGCATAAAGTAGATATACGACAAACACGGGCGCACTTATTTTGAAAATTGCGCCAAGCACAAGTATACTTATATACATCACGGCGTCCATCGAGCGAATACCCGCAAAAAACGTACCCATATAGTGATAAGTTTTTGATTTTGATTTTATAAA
>DAOPIV010000073.1:0-5481 GCA_035399325.1 Clostridia bacterium
CGAAGTCATCGCTGTCGGCGAAGGCGGCGTTATCGACGGTAAAGAAGTGAAAATGGTAATTAAAGTCGGCGACAAAGTGCTGTATTCCAAATACGCAGGCTCGCAGTTTAAAGTAGAAGACAAAGAAGTCACCATTATCCGCCAAAGCGATATTTTGGCTATCGTTGAGTAAATTTTTTAAAAAAGTAAAGGAGATATTAATTAAATGGCAAAACAAATCAAATACGGTGAAGACGCTAGAAAATCACTTGAATCAGGCGTAAATCAACTTGCCGATACAGTCAAAATCACTCTTGGACCAAAAGGTCGCAACGTTGTTTTGGAAAGAAAATACGGTTCTCCGCTTATCACAAATGACGGCGTAACAATAGCGAAAGAAATTGAGCTTAAAGACGCTTTTGAAAATATGGGCGCTCAAATCATCAAAGAAGTCAGCACAAAGACAAACGACGTCGCAGGCGACGGCACAACAACAGCCGTTGTATTGGCTCAATCAATCATTCGTGAAGGCAGCAAAAACGTGGCGGCGGGCGCAAATCCAATAATTTTGAAAAAAGGTATCGACAAAGCGGTGGAAGTCGCTGTTAATAAACTTAAAAATATTTCAAAACCCATTACAGAAAAAGAAAGTATCGCTCAAGTGGCATCTATCAGCGCAGGCGACGAAACCGTCGGAACTCTTATCAGTGAAGCTATGGCAAAAGTAGGCAATGACGGCGTTATTACCGTTGAAGAAAGCAAAACGATGCTTACCGAACTTAATATCGTGGAAGGTATGCAATTTGACCGTGGTTACGCAAGCCCTTATATGGCTACAGACCTTGATAAAATGATTGCAGACCTTGACAACCCTTACATTTTGATTACCGATAAAAAAATCAGCTCTATTCAAGAACTTTTGCCTTTATTGGAACAAGTCGTAAAAACAGGAAGCAAACTCCTTATCATTGCGGAAGACGTTGAAGGCGAAGCTTTGACAACTCTTATTCTCAACAAGCTTCGTGGTTCTTTTGTATGCGTTGCTGTAAAAGCTCCCGGTTTTGGCGACAGACGCAAAGCTATGTTGGAAGATATTGCAATTCTTACAGGCGGCAAGGTGATTACCGAAGAACTTGGTCTTGAACTTAAAGAAGCAAAACTTGATATGCTTGGTAAAGCGAAACAAGTTAAAGTTGACAAAGATAACACTATTATCGTTGAGGGTGCTGGCTCACAAAGTGAAATTAAGCAACGTATCACTCAAATCAAAAATCAAATGGCTGAAACTACAAGCGATTATGACAAAGAAAAATATCAGGAACGTTTGGCAAAACTTGCAGGCGGCGTTGCAGTTATCAATGTAGGTGCGGCTACCGAAATTGAAATGAAAGAAAAGAAACTCCGTATTGAAGACGCATTGAACGCTACACGTGCGGCTGTGGAAGAAGGTATTGTTCCCGGCGGCGGAATAGCTTTGTTGTCTGCACGTCAAGATATAGAAAAACTTGCTGAAACACTTATTGGCGACGAAAAAACAGGCGCTATGATAGTTGCAAGAGCAATAAAAACCCCTATCGAACAAATCGCTGAAAATGCAGGCGTTGACGGAGCAGTAATTGTTTACAATATTGAAAAAGAAAACAAACCTAATTACGGCTATGACGCTCTTGGAAACAGATACGGCGATATGGTAAAATTTGGTATCATCGACCCGACAAAAGTTGCTCGTTCCGCACTGCAAAATGCAGCTAGCGTTGCAAGCACATTACTTACTACCGAAAGCCTTGTTTGTGACATTCCCGAACCTCCTCAACCTCAAATGCCCGCAAATCCCGAGGGAATGTATTAAGAATAAATAAAAAAAGTATAAAAAAACAATAAAAAACCGCAAAAAATGCGGTTTTTTTGTTTTATAAAAATCAATTAAAAAATTCACTGTAAAAAAACAGTGAATTTATTTGCTATATTATTTTTTCTGAGAATTTATAAATTCCAAAAGTTTTTTTGTGGTTTCTTCCGACAAGTCGTGTTCGATTTTGCACGCATCGGTTTCGGCTATTTCTTTTGACAGACCCAATGTAGTCATCAAAAATTCTGTCAATGCGGTATGTTTTGAGTAAATTTCTTTTGCTTTTGTCATACCTTTTGCGGTTAGAGTTATATCTCCGTACGACTCCTGCTCAATGAAACCCCCGTCTTTTAACACAGAAATCGCGCCAAAAACAGACGGTCGGGTTACGCCAAGTCTGTGAGCCAAATCAACCGAGCGAACGGATTTTTCACCGCTTAGAGTCAAAATATAAATATTTTCCAAATAATTTTCTATAGATTCTTTCATTTTTCCCAAATTTTTGATACACCCACAAATATTTTGTAATCTTTACTATAAACACAACGCTGCCAAAGCGGTACCCACTAAATTTAGATTTTTTCCCGTGATAATCTTGTAACGAATATTTCTTTTTGCTGCATATTCATTTAGATAGCTCGTAAATTTTTCTCGGTATGAGTAAAGTTTTGAAAAAGTAGTGCCTTCCACAACTATGCCAACAGGCTTTTGATCAAAAGTGCCTCCGCCGCATTTAATCAAACAAGATACAACCATAATCGCCCCTATCTTTGCCGCTCTGTCAATAAGTTGCAACGCAATTTCTCTTACAAAGCGTCTGTCTCTTTCGCCGTAGAAACAGCGACGCATACGGTTTGCCTTGTTGTCGGGATTTGTCAAAAAATCGCTTATTGTAGCTGTATCGGCAAAACAGCGAACGGGAATCACGACTTCCCCCGTAAACAGATTTTCGCTTTGGGCGCCGATTACTGCATTATATATAACCGAAGACAAATATCTGCCGCTGGACATTTTTTCCGCCATATGCTGATTTGGGGTAGATGATTCTTTGTTTGTGATTTTGTCAAAAGTCCCCAAGCAAAATTTATCATAGCCGCCGCATTCAGTGTTTATTACCATATCGCCGTTAGGGTAAATTCCGCTTACTTTTTTTATATTTTCAATTTTTTCGACATAGCTTATATTTGTTCCCGTGCCGTAAATATAACCGAGATAAGAGGAATATTCATTGTTTAAGTTTGCCCCTTTTCCGCCTAATAAGCACGCCACAGTATCGTTTAGGACGGCAATTTTTCGGGGTGTATCATCGTATTTTTTCAGCGCTTCAAGAGTGCATGCGCCCACGTTTGTACCTACTACCTCGCTAGCTCTTACTTCTTTTGAAAATGCCTTCACAGTGCCGTCACGGTCGGGATGCGTGTCCACGCTATAAGAAAAACAAAAGCCGATGTTTTCGCCCTTCCCCGTGAGATGTTTGATATTGTATGCAATATGGTCGTAAAAGCGGGCTTTGCTGACTTCTTTGCCAACTCCAGCCATAACGGTTTTGCGGGCGTCTTCCAAAACGCAGTTGCCTTGATTGTCAAAATACGCTATTGCGCTGCGAAAATTTGTGCCGCCTGCGTCTATAACGATATTTTTTTTATTTTTTACTATGTCAAAGGTTGACGGAAGGTAGGACGGTATCATTTCCAGACTGGATTGTGAGCCGTATAGTCCCTTTTCCATTTCTTCCAAAAAAATAGCTATCTGAGCGTCCGCATCTATGCAATCGGACGTTTGGCAATGTTTTTTTAAATAGTGATACGCTTTATCTCGCATCAATACCGCTCCTTGCCATATAAAGCAAATCGTTTATACTGATAATTTTCATCAGATTTTTTTGCTCCAAATCTTGTGCCCCTTGGTCTCGCATCTTGTCAATCAACAAATCTTCTGTATTAGAATAATTTTTGATATAATATCCTGATTTTTCATATTTTGAGCTGTATGTTCCGCCGTTTTGATAAATAGCGTCCAAGATAGTCTTCACAACGTCAAAATCGCCCATTTCAATAGACCGAGCTATTGAAAAAGCCTTGTTTTTTAAAGTATTTGACGGATTTATATAGTTTGCCTTGTGCAAATAATCGTAAATTTTGTTTTCGGCAACGGTTCTGACTTTTTTCTTTGAAATTTGTCCGAGTAAAGAAACCGTACGAGTCATAACAAAATTTTTGTTTTCACCAATTCGCACGCAATATTTTGCGATAAGCTCGTCAACGCTCATTTTTGAAGCGGTAACCAAATATTTTAGCGTCATCATCGACATCCAAGCATCTTCTTCGCTGTTGTGCTGGTCAAATTCAATACCCAGTTCATCAGCGATTTTATTAAGTCCTCTTACTTCTTTTTCTTGTTTGAAAAGCCTGTAAAGCAACTGACTGCAAATAAATTTGAAATTTATTGACGGGAGTTTGTAACGTTTGCACGCCGCATTGAGCATAAGAACGTCAGACTCGACAGCATGCCCGACAACACGGACATTGCCCGTCAAAAGCTCCGATATACGACTGTACGCTTGTTCAAAGTCAGGCGAATTTTCCAAAATATCTTTGTCCAGATGCAAGTCAATGCCCACGTTTTTGCGTGTGCCGTTTAGATTGTATTTTGTTTTAGGATTTATCCAAATATTTTCACGGTGTTTTATGTGAAAATTTTCATCCGCTATTACTACACCGATGCTGCAAATGCTGTACGGTTTGTAACCGTTTGCGGCTTCTATATCAAAAGCCAGAAAATCCATTCTTTTCCCCCAGTAGTGAATATAACTTAATTCTACTAAAAAACAACAAAAAAAGCAACTTTTTACAGTCAGCTATATTTACAACTATTAATTGACAAGCTATTCAAAAATTTACTATAATAATAAAATAACACTAGTTTTCAGATTTTCGAAATTTGCATTTTAGAGTATAAGGATAACTGTTTTATGAGTAAATATAAGAAAGTATTTGATTTTCTTTCAGAATTAAATTCAGAGTTATTTTCTCAATATTTTGTTATTGATTATATTGAAGGAATATTTTTTTCTGAATATGATATAGTTAAGAAAATTCTCAATATCTCTTTAGAACAAAATGATATTTTCATTAACAATCAAGATTTCATTAAAACTGTAAATAAACATCTTGAAAATAAATTAGACAAATATGAAAATTCCAAAATAACTTATAAAGAGATCCCAAATTGGCTAGATGGGGTAGACGCAAGAAGTGAATTTGGAGAATTAATTAAATTCGTTATAGAATATATTAATGAAGAAAATTATGATTCTAATTGCACACTTTTTATTAAAATAAAAGAAGAAATTAATGAGATGTATAAAAACATCGCCTTAGAAGATAGAATTGTCTATAGTGACGATGATATTTACAAAGCAATAACTGTTGCAGAAATTATTAATAACAATAATATTTGTTGGGAAAATGAAAATTACGAAAAAATTTTACTAAATTTTAAAACAACATTAAGATTATTGGATAATCTGTCTTTGAGTAATATTTATAGACAATCTTTCATTAATATTTTTTCTATTTTTGATGCATTTGTATTTGACACGCTCAAAAAATATTTCGAAAATAATATACAAGAACTTGAATCATTTTTTAATC
>DAOPIV010000074.1:0-5463 GCA_035399325.1 Clostridia bacterium
GTCTTAAAATACGTTCGCCTTATAGTAATTATCGGAAATTCTTCAGCTAAATTATAGCGGTTTACTAGCGCAAATTTCTTTATCGTGTGTGCGTGTGAGCCGTCCGCCCAATGAGGACGCACTTCCAAATCGTTGTCGCTTACTCCGTTAGCCAAAATATCTGCGATATTTGCAATAAAAATCTCGTCCGCTTTGCTCAAAATAATATTCCCCCATATTTTGCTATATCTTAGTTTAACAAATAAAAAACCTGCCGTCAATAATGGCAGGCAAAAGCTTGGATTTTTTCTTATTCAAAATGTCTAAAATATTGTTTTTCAAAAGCCAAAATAAAAACAGCGATATAAATCGCTGTTAATTCGTATGAATAAATTTGACAAATATTTTAGTTTCTGTCTATTTTTACCACTGCAAAATATGTTTTATCCCATTCTTTAAAGGCTTTTATTATTTGTTCTTTCAAAATTTTGTCATTGATTTTACATTCAAAAGGAGCGACCACATCAAAAATAACGTTTGTATGTGTTTTGCCGATTACCATTCTAAAATCGTGAATTTCAAAACACTCGTCAATATTCTTTACTATTTCTATTGCTTTTTCACGAGTTTCGTTTACTATCGGGTCATCAACAACAATCGGGTCAAGGTGTATGACCAAATGAATATTGCATAAATCCTGTTCTATAAGATCAATCATATCGTGGCTTTCCAAAATAGGTCTGCGGGCGTCCACCTCTACATGTGCGGAAGCAAAAACTTGTTCGGGTCCGTAATTATGCACTTCCAAGTCATGCACGCCAAGTACTCCTTCGTAAGCCAAAATTTTGCATCTAATATCATTAGCCAATTCTTTTGTAGGTCCTTCACCCAAAAGCTTTGTCATTGTTTCTTTTAGTATTTTTAACCCCGCAAATACGATAAATAATGCGACTAATATCGTCATATATGCGTCCAAATCAATGCCAGTAAAATACGATATAATTAGTGCCGCCAAAACTGCGCTTGTTGCAATAACGTCTGAAATGCTGTCCGTTGCAGTTGCCTTTAGAGCAACGGAATTTATTTTTTTGGCTAAAATCCGATTGAACGCAAACATAAAAAGTTTAACACATATAGAAAAAGCCAAAACAGCAATGGTTATTATGCTAAATTCTGTCGCTACGGGCGTGATTATTTTTTCTATCGCGGATTTTATTAACTCCACCGCAAAAATGAACACGATAAAAGCAACCGCCATTGCGGCAATATATTCCGCTCTGGCATGTCCATACGGATGCTCCCTGTCTGCAGGACGGGAAGCCACCTTAAATGCGACAAGCGAAACAATGTTTCCGCCTATATCGGACAGATTGTTAAGTCCGTCGGCAATAACTGAAATCGCACCAAAAATAAATCCTACGGCACATTTGAATGCCGATAAAACCACATTGCAACCTATACCAATCCACGCTGAAAGCGAAAGGTAATATTTTCTTTCTTTTTTACTTGCCATAAAAAAATTATGTTGTATTTATTCCATTTTGTCAACCGTAGCTGAAAAAAGTTTTTTTGCTTTTTCTATGACTTTTTCGACATTTTCTTCCGTTTCTACAAAAAATCTCAACTTTTGCTCTGTACCCGAAAATCTTATTAATATTCTGGAATTAGGAAATTCGCCGTTGAGTTTTACAGCCGCCGAGCGGATAAAATTGGTTTTTTCCAGCTTTTCTTTTTGTTGTTGTGTTATTTCGAAGTCAAATTTTGTAACCGGCACTAGTTTCAGCTCTTTGTGTACTCGCTGATACTACCCGTCTTTAAGACCATATTAGCTACGACAAGAGAATTTAGGATTGCGTCCGATGAAGATGCATAATCAAAAAGCAAATAATGTCCGCTTTCTTCTCCCCCCAAATTTATGCCTTTTTGCGTCATTAAAGCGGCAAGGTTGCCGTCCCCGACGTCAGAACGGGCAAGGCTTAGCCCAATTTGATTAAGGCTCTTTTCCACCCCCGCATTTGTCAAAATAGTTCCCGCAACGATTCCCCTTGAAAGCATATTTGACTGTTCCAAAAATTTTGCCAAAGCATATAAAATTCTATCCGCCTCAACTATTTTTCCGTATTCCAAAACAGCCAGTCTATCCGCATCGCCGTCATACGAAAAAGCAAGCGGCGTTTGTTTTGCGTTTTTTGACAAAAATTCGGGACAAGTCGCTCCGCAACGCAAATTTATTTTTGCGCCGTCAAGTTTGTCGTGAAAAACAATTGCTTTTGCACCTACCCGCTCAAAAATTTTCGGAGCTATTAGATAGCTTGCCCCGTAACCGCAATCCAAAGCCACTTCAAGACCGTTAAGCCTTGTGATTGTTTGCAGTTCGCTTAAATAAATTTCTTCCGCTTTTAAAAAAATATCACATGTCGGGCTTATACCTGAAAAACCCCTTTGTTCGGTCATCAGTTTTGATATTTCGTGTTGTTTTGCTTCACAAATTTTGAATCCGTATCTATCAAAAACTTTCAAGCCGTTGTCATGCGGCGGATTGTGAGAAGCGGAAATCATAACGCCAAAATCAGCATCAAGCCGCCGTGTAAAATACGCCGTGGCGTTTGTCGGCAAAATACCTATGTTAACAGCGTTTCCGCCTGCGTCAAAAATACCTTCCGCCAAAGCGTTGGTAAGGCTGTTGCCCGAAAGCCTTGTATCTCTGCCTATAACAACGATATTTCCGCCTTCGCCCAATGCACCGCCGAGTTTGTACGCAATGTCTTCGGTAACGACTTTACCGTATTCGCCCCTTATTCCGTCCGTGCCGAAAAAATTTTGCATAAAAAACCTCCCGTTTTTGCTCTTTTGTACTTTCGGAAGGTTCTTTTGTAAAAATATTTAATTTCTAATAAACGTAATTTAGTTTTGTTATTTTTAATTTATCTCTTATTTTTTTAATTCTTTGGCGATATATTCCGCAGCACTCTCCGCTGCCGTTGCTCCGTCGGCACAGGCGGTGACTATTTGACGCAATTTTTTGTTTAGCACGTCGCCTGCAGCAAAAATACCTTTTTTGTTTGTAGCCATAGTTGTGTCAACCACAATGCGTCCGTCCACCGTTTCAACTAAATCCGAAACAAAACCGCTTAGCGGAGTTGTGCCAATCGCAACAAATACGCCGTCCACAGAAAGCTTTGATATTTCTTGCGTGACCGTATTTTTTATTGTGATTCCGTTGATTTTTTTGTCGCCCGAAAGTTCTTCGACTTTGGAAGAAAACATAAAATGCACGTTTGGCTTATTGAGCGTACGCATAATAACTTCTTGTCCGAAAAGTTTACTTTGGGGTACGATGACATAAACCTCTTTTGCCAAATTGGAAAGATACAGCGCATCGGACATTGCAATACTTGTGCCGCCGACCACCGCCACGATTTTGTCTTTATAAAACATACCGTCGCATGTGGCGCAATAATGTACGCCTTTGCCGTCGTATTGACTGCCAAGCCCAAGACTTTTGTGAGTCGCCCCCGTTGCTATGACAACGGTTTTTGTTTCGTATTCACCCGCCGTGGAAGTAATACTAATATATGCGTCGGTCTGTTTTATGGCTACTACTTCCTCGTATTTCGTTTCCAGCCCGAGAGCGGTGGCTTGCTCATACATCTTGCTCACAAGGTCAAACCCGTTTACGCTTTCGTAAGACGGGAAATTTTCTATTTTGTCTATTAAAGCCGTTTGTCCGCCTACGGTCAGTTTTTCAAACATCACCACATTCAAACCACGTCTTAATGCGTACACAGCTGCGGTTAATCCCGCAACACCGCCGCCAACTATCGCAACATCAATCATAAAATTACCTCGATATTCTTGAAATTTTTACAGCATTGTCTTTTAGATAAACTATTCTTCTATAATCGACAAAAACTAAACCTATTAAAACAGAAATCATACCCAAACCAAGCTGCGGCAAAAGCATTTCCACAACGGCAGCGGAATTTAACCAGGATACGAAAAATATATTAAGCCCCATAAAGAAACTGTAATCGCCTATTATTAAATACGCTTGCATAATAGCTTGTGCCAAAAACATACAGACAAGAGCATTTGAAAGCAACGATGCGTAATACGGCACGCCCGACCGTCCCCTGAATCTGGTATAGAAGAAAGCTGAGGTATAGCCCATCATAAGCCCGCCGAATATGTAATAAAACCAGCTGAATGATTTTGTGACAATATAAACTATGCAAATAAGTACAAGCCAAAGCATTTGTATAAGCAGCGGAAGAACTATCGCTTTTGATACGGGTACTTCTGCATATTTAACATCTATAACCCGTTTATTTACCATATAATTAAATTTATTATAACATTTTTCGTGTCCGATGCAAACAACGCCGTCCACATCAAAATATGTCGGCTTTGAACCAAGCTCTTGGCCGCAAAATGCACAGGTTTCCCCACCCGAAGCATTGCACATTTTTAGCAGAGCGGTAAGATAATCCATAACCTGCTTAATATTTTTATTTCTCGACACCACAGAAACAATGGGCGACGTTATTCTGTAACGGACAATGTCGTAGTCTTGTGCGTTGTGTTCCAATATTTTCAAAAAAGAATCACATTCTTCAATTTGGGTATTGAAGAAATACACAATATTACTACCTTCGTAGCCCAAGCACACATTGTAGCCGTTATACACGCCGAAATAGCGCGACTTGTAGGATTCCAGTCCGTTTTCAGTCGCGAACAAGTTTATATGATTAGTCGCCATAGATTTATTATAGCTCAATAAACTCACGATTTCAATAAAAAAAGGTTGAGTGTTGTGTTAAAAATTGGTGAAAAATTTACCATTGTTAGTAAAAATTATTTAAAATCTGTAAAAAATAATTAAAATTATCGAGATTTTACCTTTTTATTATATTTATCTATTTAAAAATGCCAAAAAAATTATTACAATCTCAATTACAAAATTGCCTTGTTTTTTGATGTTCTTGTTTTGCATTTGAAATTTTTATATAAAAAGGACGGATAAATATCCGTCCTTATGGTTTGTAATTTGTTAACGTTTGCTGAACTGTGGCGCTCTACGAGCTTTGTGCAAGCCGTATTTCTTTCTTTCTTTCATTCTGGGGTCACGAGTCAAAAATCCCGCTTTTTTCAAAGCTGTTTTATCTTCGCCTGCCAAAACCAAAGCTCTGGAAATACCGTGTCTGATTGCACCGGCTTGACCTGTTGTACCGCCGCCAAGAACGTTTACAAAAATATCGTATTTCGCCGTTGTGTTTGTAAGTTCTACAGGTTGACGAACGATATATTTGAGCGTGTCAAGCGGAAAATATTCGTCTATGCCACGTTGGTTGATAGTGATATTGCCGCTTCCGTTGGGAACCAATCTAACACGTGCGATAGATTTTTTTCTTCTGCCTGTTCCGCAAAATTGAAGTTTCTTTTTCAATGCAACTTTTGCCATAAATCATTTCCTCCTAGTCGCCC
>DAOPIV010000075.1:0-5452 GCA_035399325.1 Clostridia bacterium
GGCGCATATGGTCGTGCCTTTAAAACTATCGGCAAAAACTTCCGACATATTTTCTTACACTCCTTTTATTGATTTTTTTAGCGATTCAGCCGCTCTTTCGCTTAATGCGGCTCTTTTCGACTGTTTGTCTTTATATTTCCCTTCTATCGGCGGCAAAATGCCAAAGTTGGCATTCATCGGCTGAAAGTCTGAGTTCGGACTGGAAATATATTCCGCTAACGCTCCAATCATAGTTTGATTTTCAAATTCTGTCAATTGTTTATCTAGGAGCGTATTGACTGCATTTATACCGCACATCAATCCGCTTGCTATCGATTCGACATAACCCTCCACTCCTGCAATCTGCCCCGCAAAAAATATTCTCGGATTGCTTTTTAGCCTAAAAAATTTGTCGAGCGTTTTCGGCGAATTTATAAACGTGTTTTTGTGCATAACTCCATAGCGGACGAATTCGGCATTTTTTAAAGCAGGAATAAGCGAAAAAACTCTTTTTTGCTCGCCAAAAGTAAGATGAGTTTGAAAACCTACAAGGTTGTATATAGTGCCCGAGGCGTTTTCTTTTCTTAGTTGCAACACTGCATAAGGACGTTCGTTTTTTCGTTCGTCAAAAAGTCCTACGGGTTTGAGTGGACCAAAACGAATGGTGTCTTCGCCTCGTTTTGCCATAACCTCTATCGGCATACAGCTTTCAAAAACATTGTTTTCAAAATCCTTTACATTAGCTGTTTCGGCTTTTACTAATTCTTCCCAAAAATACTTAAATTCGGCTTTATTCATTGGACAGTTAACATAATCGTCACCTTTTCCGTATCGTCCGCCAATGAAGGCGCTATCAAAGTCTATACTGTCAGCCGTGATAATAGGCGCAACGGCGTCGAAAAAATGCAAAAATTCTTCACCTAAAAGATTTTGGAGCGACGGCAAAAGTTTTTGGTGAGTTAACGGTCCTGTTGCAATAATCAAAACTTCGTCATCTTCAACCGCAATATCGCTGACTATCTCGTTTCTTATCTCAATATTTTTTTCGTTTTTAAGTTTTTCGGTAACTTTTTGCGCAAATAAATCTCGGTCTACCGCCAAAGCGCTCCCAGCAGGTACGGCGCAACTGTCCGCTACCGAAATAAGCATACTGTCCAATGCTCGTAACTCATTTTTAAGTAGACCCGAAGCTGTGTTAGGGTCATTTGATTTTAGCGAATTTGAGCATAACAGCTCCGCAAAATTGGGATTACTGTGAGCGGGAGAAAATTCTCGGGGTTTCATTTCATATAGCGTTACCTTTGCGCCCCGTTTTGCCGCTTGCCAAGCAGCTTCCGCCCCAGCAAGCCCCGCACCGAAAATTTTAACTTTCATCCGCATCCTCGATGTGTCCGCAATCTTTATTTATACATTTATATTTTGAACCGTTTTTGTATTCTTTCAGTACCATTGCGCCGCCGCAATCGGGACATTTTTTGTCAACGGGTTTGTCCCAAGAAATAAATTTGCATTTTGGATATTTTGAACAACCGTAAAAAGGTTTGCCATATTTTGACATACGCTTAACAAGGTCTGCTCCGCATTCGGGACAAACGCCAGCTTTTTCATTTACGGTAACTGTATTTTTGCATTGCGGGTAGTTGCTGCATGCCAAAAACTTGCCGTATTTTGACATTCTTTCAACCATTGGCGCACCGCATTTTTCGCACAAGATGTCTGTCATAACGACGGGGGCGGCTTTTTTCAAGCTTTTTTTAAAGTCGCATTCAGTATTTGAACAAGCCAGATACTTTCCGAATCTGCCCATTTTTAACTCCATTGGCGAACCGCATTTTTCACATTTTTGGTCAATTTTTTCGTCGGGCAATATTACTATATCGCTTGTTTTGGCAGAATTTATTTTTTCTTCAAGCGGTTTGTAAAACTCGTCCACAATTGCGTGCCAGTCAGCCGATTTTTCTTCAATATCGTCGAGTTTTGTTTCCATGCCCGCCGTAAATTCCACGTCGACAATATCAGCAAAATATTTTTCCAAATATTCCGTTACGGTAAAACCTAATTCCGTAGGCAATAGCGATTTACCCTCTTTTTCTACATAAGTGCGGGCGTATAACGTTGAAAGAATGGTGGAAAAAGTGCTTGGTCTGCCTATACCGTTTTCTTCCATCGTTTTAATAAGCGACGCTTCGGTATAACGAGCGGGCGCTTTTGTAAACTTTTGCTCGGGCGTAATGCCCTTATTTATAAGATTGTCCCCTATTTCCAAAATAGGCAGTTTTGCGTTATCGTCTTCGTCGTCTGTATTTTTGTTTTCCCCGTAAATACGAGTGTAGCCGTCAAAAATAACAGTTCTGCCGTTTGCCTTAAAACCGTATTTATTACATTCCGCAATCACGCTGATGCTGTCATAGACGGCTTTTGCCGCTTGGCTTGCCAAAAATCTGGTATAAATAAGCGTGTAAAGCTTTTGCATATTGGGCTGAATTTTGCCTTTTAAACTATCAGGTGTAACGCTAAGATTTATCGGTCTGATCGCTTCGTGAGCGTCTTGCGCAGCTTTTTTTGTTGCGTAAAAATTCGGCTTTTCAGGAATGTATTTTTCACCATAGTGTTCTTTCAAAAATTTTCTTGCGGCGTTTTGGGCGTCAGAGGAAACACGTACGGAATCTGTACGAATGTAGGTGACAAGCGCCGTATGTTCCCCGTCGATTTCCACCCCTTCATAAAGTTGTTGAGCAAGAGACATTGTCATTTTTGATGTAAATTTCAGCTTGTTTCCTGCATCTTGCTGCAAAGTGCTCGTGGTAAAAGGCGGATACGGAGATGAATTTGTAACTGATTTTTTAACCGAAGCAACGGAAAAAGGATTGTTACCTATATTACTTAAAACTTCGTCGCATTGTTTTTTGTCTGAGATTTTTATTTTTTTGCCGTCAGCGTTTGCGAGTAAAGCCTTGAATGTCGGCTGTTCCCCCGATTTTTCAAGTAAAGCGGTGATTGTCCAATATTCTTCGGGGACAAACGCTTTTATTTCACGCTCACGGTCAACTATTATTTTTAACGCAGCGGATTGCACTCTGCCCGCTGAGAGTTTCGGCTGAATTTTTTTACACAGGACAGGTGAAACCTTGTAGCCGACTAGTCTATCCAATACTCTGCGGGCTTGCTGAGCGTTGACTAGATTCATATTGATATAGTCTGGTTTTTCCAAGGCTTTTTGCACCGCATTTTTGCTTATTTCGTTAAACATAATGCGGTTTTTTATATTTCCGTCAAGTTTTAGGGCGTTTAATAAATGCCACGAGATAGCTTCGCCTTCACGGTCAGGGTCGGTCGCCAAATAAACTTGCTCCGCCTTGTTCGCCTTTTTTGAAAGCCTGTCTATGGTATCGGTCTTGCCCTCGGTGATTTCATAAATAGGCTCGTAATTATTTTTTAAATCTACGCCGAGTTTTTTTACGGGCAAATCCCTTATATGTCCGCCCGAAGCGTCCACCGAATATCCGTCTCCTAAATATTTGGCTATCGTTTTGGCTTTTGCAGGTGATTCCACTATAACAAGTTTCACTCTTGTTAGTCCTCCATATATTGATAAACGTTGCCGGGAAGTTTCATTATACAACCCATAAGTTCTAAGTTTGATAGAATAAAAGCAAGCTCGGACGGGTTCAATTTTGACTCTTCAATGAGAGTATCAAAATTTTTCTTTCCAGCAATTAACAAATTTACTACACTTTGCTGTGTTAAGTCAAGTTGAATGGACTTCTTTTCTTTTTTTTCGTACCTTATGTTCATATCGTGTAAAATGTCTTTTGGGTCGGTTACGAGCGCTCCTTGAAGCCTTTTTAGAAGCTCGTTACAGCCCATTGAGTTTTGGGAATATATCTCGCCGGGTACGGCAAAAACGTCTTTTCCTTGCTCCAAAGCGTGTTCTAATGTCGTCATAGTTCCGCTTTTTAACGGCGCTTCGGTAATTAGTAACGCTTTTGACAGCCCCGAGACAATACGGTTACGCATCGGAAAATGGTAGTTGTTCGGTTCGCTGAAAACTCCGAATTCCGATATGATAAGACCGCCGTTATCAAGAATTTTTTTAGCGAGATTTTCGTTTGCGGCAGGATAAATATTACATACTCCGCTTCCGAGTACCGCAACCGTTTTACCGACCCCTTTAAGGGTTGTTTCGTGTGCTACGGTGTCCACTCCGTAAGCCAGCCCGGAAATAATGGTAAAATGTTTTGCCAGTTCTGCGGTAAAATGCGACGTCACACGCCGCCCGTAAGCCGAGACTTTTCTCGTGCCGACAACGGCGACTGCGTCAGAATTTAGCAAACCGATGTCGCCTCTGCAGTACAGCGTATATGGCGGATCGGGAATATCTAACAACTTCTGCGGATATTTTGGCGAAAAATAGGTTAGAGCCGTAACGTCGTTTTTTAGCAACTGTGTTTCCAATTCATCAAAATATGTTTGGTTTAGACATTTTTTTAGTCTGCACAAATCTTTTTCGCCAAGAATTTTCCTTATATTTTGATTTTCGTCGTAAAAATTTGTCCAAAGCAATTCGGCATCTGTACAAGCGAATAAATCTCTTTGCTTGACATTACTGATTTCCAACGATGACATTATTAAACACAGTTTTTCTTCTAATTTCATTATTTATTCCTAATTAAAAACGAAAATTCGTAATTTATTTTAAATTAAGCTGAATTTTATCTTTTCAGTTGCAATTTACACTCTATACTTTCTGTCAAGCGAGCGGTACTGAATCGCTTCGGCAATATCTTGCGGACGAACAACATCGCTTGCGTCAAGGTCGGCTATCGTGCGAGCAACTTTGAGTATTCTGCTATACGCTCTTGCGGACAAATTTAACCGCTCGAACGACATTTCTATCAGATCAGAACTTTTAGAATCAAGCTTACAGTGTTTTTTGAGTTCTCCGCTTGTCATATGGGAATTGCAATGAGTTTTTGAGCCGTTAAAACGACTTTTTTGAATTTCTCTGGCTTCGTTTACCCTTTTTCTGACAGTTTCGGAAGATTCGCTGTCACAGCCGTCACTGAGCTCGCCATAAGTTACATTCCCAACTTCTATATGAATGTCTATTCGGTCTAATAAAGGTCCCGAAAGTTTTGATAGATATTTATGTATTTGACCTGCCGAGCATGTGCACGGTCGTGTTTCACTGCCGTAATTACCGCAAGGACATGGGTTCATACTGGCTATTAGCATAAAGTTTGCGGGGTATGATACGCTCGCCTGAGCACGCGAAATAGTTATGACGCCGTCTTCAAGCGGCTGGCGTAATGCTTCAAGCGTTTGACGTGTGTATTCGGGGAGTTCGTCCAAAAAAAGTACCCCGTTATGTGCAAGACTGATTTCACCCGGTCGAGCTTTTGTTCCTCCGCCTGTAAGAGAAACAAAAGCTCGACCGGGTGAAATCAGTCTTGCACATAACGGGGTACTTTTT
>DAOPIV010000076.1:0-5153 GCA_035399325.1 Clostridia bacterium
TACGCTGATTCGCCGCCGAAATATAGACTTCGAGATTGCGTTTGAGCTTGTCCTGCCCTATGTAATATTCCATTGACGTCGGACGGAGAATATTTTCCGATTCGGCGTCTTCGGGTTTCATTGTGCTTGCGATAAGCCTGTCTTCCATAAGTTTTTCCTTATAAATTGCTTAATGTTTTGCGAATTTTCTTTATTTATTCTAATGAATTTTTATTAAATGACGGCATTTGTGCACTATTTGAAAAAACGATTTATGCTGTGATTAAAATTAATAATTTTTCAATGCGTGTGACAATATCTCTTCCGTCGTTTTTGCGCCGTTTTCTATGGCTTCTTGTACTTTTTTTGTTGCGTTGTATTCGGAAATACCAAGCGTCCGTAAAACCGAAACGGCTTCGTCGCCTATGTCGGTCTTAATGTTGCCCATTGCACACATCTCGTATTCGCTCATTTTCTCTTTGAGCTCCAATACTATTCGTTCAGATGTTTTTTTACCCAAACCTTTTACAGATGAAAGCGTCCGAGTATCTTGGTTTACTATCGCAACGGCAAGGTCCATAATTTTTATTCCGCTTAGTATCGTAACCGCCATTTTCGGTCCTACGCCGTTTACGGTAATAAGCTGTAAAAACATATTTTTTTCTTCTTTTGAATAAAAACCGAATAACGCCAGCCCGTCTTGCTTGACTTGCAAATATGTAAATAACTGGGCTTTTTCGCCGACGGCAAAATTTCGAGCCGCATTGCCCGAAACGGTCATCATGTAACCTATGCCGTTATTTTCTACGACTACTTTGTCGCCGTTGATTTCCACTATTTCACCGCAAATAAAATCCAACATAATTTCACCTGTTTACTTAAATCAAAATTTTTTTATTCATTAGTTTGTTTTTGCGAGGTTTCTATCTTTGATTTTACAAACTGCCCGATAAGATAGTCGGACATAAATATCAGCCAAATGCCAAAATGATATTGCATCAAGCTCTCAAGAGTCGCCAGGAAATCGCCAAGAGACATAATAACCGTCAATATCAAAAACAGCGCTTCTGTTAAATAGACATAAAAAAGTTTGTTGTAAGGCTTGAATTTATACAAAATCAGTCGTGTGAAATACGTCAAAAAAATTAAAATAATTATCGCTATCATAATTATTTGCAAAATGTCGCCCCACATAAAAGTAACTATTATTAACGGAATACTGAAAACAATTCCTATTATTCCGCAGATTATACCGAAAAATAATTCTTTCTTTTTCATTAATCTTTCTCCCTTTTTGACTTTTTTTGCTTTCTAGCCTATCAAAAAATCGTCGCTAATGCGGTATGTATTTGCGTGAGTGAGCGCAACGGCAAGAGCGTCGGCGGCGTCGTCGGGCTTTGGAATATCGGTTAGTCCGAGTAAAACTTTTACCATTTGCTGAATTTGGTTTTTGTCCGCTCTGCCGTAACCCGTCAACGCTTGTTTTATCTGTAAGGGCGTATATTCATACAGCTTGCCAACGTGTCGAATAGCCACCGACAGTAAAACGCCTCTTGCTTGCGCAACGTTTATCGCCGTCGTCACGTTACGGGCAAAAAACAGCTCTTCAATAGCGATAACGTCGGGCTGAAATTTTGTAAAAAGCTGTTCGGCGGCGTCGCAAATCATAGCCAGTCTTACAGGGACGGTTTCGTCTTTCGGAGTTTTTATCACTCCGTAGTCCACCGCCTTATGTTTTCTGCCGTCGGTATCCAATACGCCGTAACCGACAATAGCAAGTCCAGGGTCAAACCCCAAAATTCTCATAAATTTACCTTTTATTTAGACATTTATCGATTTTTATTGTAACAAGTAATCGCTATATAGATTTTTTTTGCATCAGTGAAAATTTATCAAATATGTCTACTTCATTGCATTTGTTTGCTAATTATATTTTAATGATAATATTTTCGCAGATTTTAGTCAATACAAAAATGGGCGGCAACTACGCCGCCTTTGTTTTGTTTTTTATTATTCTTCTTCGTCGTCGGGTAAATCTACGTTGTGATAAACGTTTTGAATATCGTCGTCGTCTTCCATAGCCTCTATCATTTTTTGAAAACGGGCAAGGTTGTCGGCTTCAAGGGTAACGGTGGTTTGGGGTACCCATTCGATGTCGGCAGAAATAAAATTGACGTTTTTTTCCGTAAGATTGTTTCTTACGCTGTTAAAATCCGACGGAGAAGTGTTTATGACGAATATATCGTTTTCAACCGTAACGTCGTCGGCTCCGCACTCTATCGCAAGCTCAAATATTTCGTCTTCGGTTTGATTTTCCGTTCTGTCGGCGACGATTACGCCTTTTTTGTCAAACATAAATGATACACAGTTGGACGTGCCGAGCGCACCGCCGTATTTGTCAAACAAATATCTTACTTCGCCAGCCGTGCGGTTTTTGTTGTCCGTCAGACAATCAACTAAAACTGCGCTTCCGCCGATACCGTAACCTTCGTAAAGCAGACTTTCATAGTTTACGTTACCCAGTTCGCCCGCCGCTTTTTTTATGCTGCGGCTAATGTTGTCATTGGGCATATTGTTGATTTTCGCTTTTTGAACGATGTCAAACAGTTTGCTGTTTGTAGCAGGGTCGCTGCCGCCAGCTTTTACAGCCACCGCTATTTCTCTGCCGATTTTGGTAAAAATTTTGGACCTTGCAGCATCGCCTTTGGCTTTTTTATTTTTTATATTATTCCATTTGCTATGACCTGACATTATTAAACCTCCTCCTTATTGCTGAGTTCATACATTATTACGCTTGCCGACACCGCCGCATTCAGCGACTCAAAACCGTTTTTCATAGGAATAGCGACAGTTTTTGAGCAATTTTTCTTGGCAAACTCGCTTACGCCGTTGCCTTCGTTGCCAATGACTATTGCGTGATTAGCTGAAACTAATGTCTTAAAAACGTTTTCTCCGTCCATATCGGCGCACAGTATTTCGCATTTATTTTTAACTGCCGAAAAAATTTCTTCAATATCGCCTTGATGAATATTAAGGGCAAAATGTGCCGACATTGCCGCACGTATTACTTTTGGCGAAAACGGGTCAACACAGTCGGTTAGATAAATATCGTTGTAACCGCAAGCTGCCGCCGTCCGCATAATTGCACCCAAGTTTCCAGGGTCTTGCAGTCCGTCAAGGATAAGACATTTACCTTTTGGCGGTCGCACCGAAGTGTCGGGCAAAGTTAAAACCGCAACGACACCTTGCGCAGTAACTGCTTCACACACGCTGTCGACAACGAATTTTTTTGCCTCATATACGGGAAAATCATATTTATTTTTGCAAAATACGCTTGTTTCGTCGCATAAAATATATTCGATTTTTTGATTGAACCTTACGGCTTCTTTCACCAGCTTTTCGCCTTCTATTAAATACATTCCGTTTTCAATTCGGTATTTTTTTTGCAGCAGGCGTTTTGTGTTTTTCACCGTTTGGTTGTCGGTTGAAGTAATCATATTGGTAAAAGAGTCTTCAATAAATTAATTGAAGACTCATTATTGACCTTTATTTTAAATTTGCTTTTGCGGTATCGGTGAGTTGAGTAAACGCTTTTGCGTCAGATACTGCTATTTCCGCTAAAACTTTTCTGTTGAGGTCTATTTTTGCGGCTTTGAGTCCGTACATAAATTTGCTGTAAGACATCCCGTTTGCGCGGGCAGCTGCGTTGATACGGGCAATCCAAAGACTACGCATATCTCTTTTGCGAAGACGTCTTCCGACGTAAGCGTATTGATATGATTTCATTACCGCTTGTCTAGCGATACGGTAGTTTGTTGATTTTAATCCAAAATAACCTTTGGCGAGTTTTAATATTTTTCTGCGTTTTTTAACCGCATTAACAGCACGTTTAATTCTCATTATTTATTGTCCTCCAATTTAATACGGCAACATCTTTTTCACGGTTTTTTCCTGCGTTTGGTCAACGTAAGAACCGCCGCGCAAATTGCGAATACGCTTAGTTGTCATTTTTGTAAGTTTGTGGTTTTTGTTGCACTGCGTTCTTTTGACTTTGCCAGATTTAAGCACGTTAAATCTTTTCTTAGAAGCGCTGTGAGTTTTTTGTTTAGGCATAATATATCATCCTCCGTTAATTTTACTTGTTAGTTATAGGCGAAAGCATCATGGTAATGTTTCTACCTTCGGCTACTGGCTGTTTGTCAACTTTTGCGGAGTCTTCCAGTCTAGTATAAAACTTTTTGACTACTTCCACAGCGTCGGCAGCGTAAGCCATTTGACGACCTCTCATACGTAACGAAACCTTAACCTTGTTGCCCTCAGCCAAAAACTTTGCAGCGGCTTTGGCTTTGATGTTGATGTCGTTTTCGTCAATGGTCATAGACAGCCAAATTTCTTTGATTTCGGTAATTTTTTGATTTTTTCTCATTTCTTTTTCACGTTTGCTTTGTTCGTACTTAAATTTGTTGTAATCAAGTATTTTGCAAACGGGCGGCACTGCGGTAGGAGATATTTTTACCAAGTCCAATCCTTCATCGTCCGCCATTCTTTGTGCTTTTATAACGGGCACAACACCAAGTTGCGTTCCGTCAGCACCGATAAGCCTAACTTCTCTGTCTCTAATTTGTTCATTAGTTTGAAGTTCTTTTATAGCCGTTTCCTCCCTTATAACAAAAAAAATGCGATAACTTTCGTACCACATTCACACATAAAATTCGTATTTTTTAAAAAAAATTCTTAACACGAGATTTATATTTGCTAACCAAACAACGTATTTGCCGTTTGGTGAGAAGCGGTACTTCTTCTTTTTGATGCTATTATAATAGCAAAAACGGCTGATTATGTCAACCGTTTTTGTTTAAGTTTAATTGTGTTTTGTTTTTAAAAATATTAGTTGGGTTTGCATACTTTGTTATCAATCTCGTGTTTAAGCAAAGACGCAAATTCGTTAAACGTCATAACTCCACGGTCGCCCACTTTGCGTTCACGCACAGCCACACTGTCCGATTCCGTTTCTTTGTCACCCACAACGACGGTATACGGGATTTTGTCAAGTTGCGCTTCACGAATACGGTAGCCAATTTTTTCGTTACGGTCGTCAAGCTCCGCACGTATTCCCATATCTATTAACTTGTCATAAACTTTCTTTGCATAGCCGTTTTGCGCTTCGGAAATCG
>DAOPIV010000077.1:0-5112 GCA_035399325.1 Clostridia bacterium
AAGTGCCATTATTGTACTCCCCTATATAAACTTATTTTTACCGTGAAAGATAAATTGTTTTTGCGGACATTTTCATTTTTTTATCATTAGTCCGCAGATAGAATTATTTTACCACAATATAATTTTTTCGGCAATCAATTTTGGTTAATCGCAATATCAAAAATAAATAATGTTTTTACAATTGTTTTTTGTGTTTTATTTGCTATAATCAAATTATTAAAAATCTTATAGGAGAACAAAATGAAATATACTCATCAGCAAACAGTGGACGTTTTTTTGGAAATGGTAAAGGTCGACAGTCCGTCTTTCAGTGAAAAAAATATGGTTAATTATCTTACCAACAAAATAAAAACTTACGGGTGGACAGCGGAAAACGAGCGTGTTCCCGTTTTGGTCGAGCGTTTTGACGAGGAAACAAAAATTCGCCTGAGTAGCGATAAAGATGTCTGTGATACAGAGCAACTTGCAGTCATTATTCCAGCAACCGATCAAACCAAAGACCCGATTTATTTTTGCGCTCACATAGATACCGTAAGCCCGGGTAAAAGCGTAAACCCCGTTATCAAGGGCGATATCATTTACAGCGACGGCACTACCGTTTTGGGCGGCGATGACAAGAGCGGCGTTGCCAGTTTACTGGTTGCCGTTGACGAAGTAATCAAAAAAAATATTCCTCACGGCAAAATCGTACTGCTTTTTACTGCCTTGGAAGAAAAAGGTCATATGGGCGCTCACCAAATAGACATCAATAAATACGGCGTCAAGTACGGATATGTTTTTGACACGTCTGGAAACGTCGGCAAAATAATGCGTAGAGGGCAGCACGGGCAATCTATCGAAGTTACGATAACAGTTGACGATATTCCAAACCACACATATTCCGCAACAGTCCCCAACGCTCTCGGTCTTTCGTGCGACCTAATTGCAAAAATAGATAAAAAACTATTTAGTGCTGACGATATGACTTTTACGCAAGTAATCAGCCTAAAAACCGAAAATCAACCGGGCTATATGGTGCCGTATAAAGCAGTATTCAAAATCATCACACGCAGTTTTATAAAAAAAGACCAGCAAAAACACACTGAAAAAATATTAAAACTGCTGGATGAATTTGACGTTAAAAACGCAAAACTGGAATACAAAATCACGCCAAAGCAGACTATAGGATACGACCACGCCGATACCGTTGACGGACAAATGATGATGAATAAGGCAGAATCTGTTATAAAAGAAATGGGCTTAACGCCCGAATACATAACAATGGGTCTTGGCGGACACGACGCAAGCTCCTTTATGATGCGGGGCGTCCCCTCTATCGTACTATCGTGCGGTATGCAGGAAATCCATACCACAAAAGAATATATAAATATTCAAGATTTGCACGACTGCACAGAACTTGTAATCCGCTTAATTGAAAAAGCGTAGAATTAAATAAATTCTAAATAAAGCTAAAACGACCGAATTTTCGGTCGTTTTAATATTTTTTACTTTTTTATGTTTTATTAAAAATAATCAATTTTACTTTTGTGAATGTATTTTGAAATTTTCTTCTACTGCTAGATTTAATTTTGCGATTTCTATTCCTTTGCCGTCCAAAATTTCAAAGCGGTAAGTGTTGCCTACTGTTGAAATAAAAAACCTTTTGCCGCCGTCAAAAGCCAGTGTCGGCGAATTTTGCGGCGGAATAAATAAATTTTTTTCTCCTACCGATATTTTTATTCCGTTCTTGTTCGCCGTTATTTTTGCAACTCCCATATATTTGTAACCCGTTATATTGGGAAGTTCATAAGCTTCTGCCGTAGCGGAAAATAAATATCGGTCGTTTTGCAATTCCGTAAACACAGTCTTGCGTTGCATTTCGTACCAAGATGGAACGTCAAGCGTGCCGTTGATTTTGCCGTAACAATCCATCATAAATTCCGTTCCGCATTTACCGCAAATAAGTTTATTTTCGGTAGCTGTCAAACAAAATTCCTGACCACATTTGGGACAGCGGTAAAGAATAGTTTCCAGTCCGTCGAGATTACGCTCTATTTTGATATTTTTCTTTTGTTGTCGTTTGTATTCGTCGTAACTTAATGCGTCAGTAATTTTTTCATAAATAGTATCAATCGACGTATTATCTAGTTCGTTTTTTGAAAACAGCGGACTTATTTTTACTTCCACGTCTGTCTTTACCTGAATTTTTGACCAACGTGGCAACCCCAGATAATTTCCGCTAATATTTACAGCAATTACGTCTACTCCCAAAAATTTAACGAGCTTTGCGATTGAATACGGCATAATTCCAGTTTTGCCGTCGACTGAAAGCTTGCCTTCGGGGAAAATAACAATTGGACGTTTTTTACTCAAAACATACTTGCACGACTTTACCGCGCTAATTTCACTAATAAACTGCCGTTTGGGAATTGCTCCAAAAAAAGTGTACAACGCTTTGTTTTTGACTATTTGGTCGACAGCGGTTAAATAATTTGGCTGAAATTTTTTTAAAGCATAAGCTGTAACAAAAGCATCGTTTACGCTTGTGTGATTGACAAGGGCAATAAACGGCGATTTAATATCTGCGGCATTATCTTCGATTTTCAAATTAAATCTTTTTTTGCAAATGTTTTTGTTGTAAAAAAAATTTGTTATATTATAAATAAATTTATTTGTTAGCCTTCGTTTCATTTATTTTTTTTCCTTGTTTACAAATCTTTTTCTAACTTTGTTAATGTATAACAAATTTATAATTTTCGGCATTATAAAGAAAACACAAAAATTATAAAGCGATTATATGTTCTATAAATATTTTAACTCCTATACCAACAAGTATAATTCCGCCTGCAATCCCCGAATAATCACTTAAATATTTTCCCACCTTTTTGCCAAGATACATACCCACAAGCGACAAAACAAAAGTTGCAACTGTAATAATAGAGACTGAAACGAATATATTCATATTGACCGTAAGAGCGAGAGTGATACCTACCACAAAGGCGTCTATGCTTGTCGCAATGCCTTGCAAAATCATTTCCCCAAAAGAAAAAGCCTTCTTCGTTTCACTTTCGTTTTCATTTATAGTAGCAATTTCTTCATTCTTTTGTTTTTTCTTTTTTATATCTCTAATGCTTTCGAAAATCATTTTGCCGCCGATAAAAGCAAGCAATATCAAAGCTATCCAATGGTCCACTTTTTCTACAAAACCTGAAAATGCGGAACCAATAAAATACCCGAGCAGCGGCATCAGTCCTTGGAAAAGTCCAAAACATATTGGATAAGCCAAAAACTGAACCCTGTTCAAATTCGGTTTGGTCATCGAGTTTGAAATCGAAACGGCAAAAGCGTCAGCCGAAAGCCCAACAGCAATCAAAAGCACAGTCAAAAAATCAGTCATAAATCTCCCGTAAAATTAAAATAAAGGCAACCTTTGGTCGGCGGTTGCCTCTTTAGTCAGTTATAATGTTAGTCGCCCAGTTTTGCTATCCAATTTAGTTGGTCTTGCGTGAGCATTCCCTCGTTTTCCGTAGCCCACTCCACTATGTATTCCACAGTTTTACGATATTCCAAATCGGTCTGATATTGTTCGATAAGGTCTTCATTTTGTTTTATCTCGTTTACGAGTTCGTCCACCTTTACCAAAAATGCGCTCTTTTGCACGAACAAAGTAACCAGCCAACTTAGCATCACGAGAAATATCACGGTACATACTATTACCGCGAACAACAGATTTTTGTTTTGAAATATGGACGTCGGTTTCATCGGCATTCACCCTTCCAAAGTTTTCTTTGGCAAAATTATACAACTTCCCGAGAGCTGTGTCAAGCATGGGCGTAATTGTAATTGAGCAAAAAAATATTCCCAACCCTACGCCCAAAAAAATGAAAAACCGAAACTGTCCGTCATTCCATATCAAATTTGAAAAAAACACCGCAGCCACCGCAACGACAGCAAAAATAATATCGCCCAAAATTTTGTATTTTTTGCTTATGTGCGTAACGGGATACAGCAATGCAATCACCATACCCACATACACAAACATTAAAAATATCAAAAATTGAGCAAATGCGTCGTTCATTTAAAAATATTGCCCAATCCCGTTTTTTTGGCACCGTATTTTATCGCTGCTATATTTGCAAATTCTATTACGACAAGCCCTTCGTCCACTTCAAGCTTTTTCACATTTAATTTTTCACCCGAGACAGCAAGCCTGCCCTTTACCGTATTTACCACAACTTCTTTTTCAAAAACGCTAACAACGTCCGTCACTCCGCCTATCGTGACGCCACTGTCAGTAACGCTTAACGAATGTTTTTTATCCATTTTTTTCTTCTCTCCTTATCTATTATTTATATGCAATAATATTCTCAATTTTTACTAGCCATTATAAAGCTATTTTAAAAAAGAAATATTTGAAAATCATACGCTAATGTGATATAGTAGATACACAAAATAAATAGCAAATACAAAATTCAAACTTAAAAATAATTTTATTTAATTTCACGATTTTAAAAAAATAGGAAGGTGAAGATATGACAAAATTTACGACAGAAAATTTAATACTTCTTTCAGCTCAAAAAGCTTTTGCTGAGCCTTTGTTAGATTATTACACTCGCAACAAAGATTTTTTCGAGCGATTTGACCCGAAAAGAGACGAGGAATTTTATTCGGTCGAAAATATGACTAATATTTTACAATCGGAAATAACCGCCAAAAATGAAAAAAAGAGTTACAGATTTTATGTTTTTTCAAAAAAAGACACCGACAAAATTATCGGCTTTGTAGGACTGAATAACATTGTTTACGGCTGTTTTTGGTCGTGTTTTATTAGTTACAAACTTGATAAAGATTGCTTGAATCGTGGTTTTATGACCGAAGCGGTGAAAGCTGTGGTTGATTACGCCTTTGACGAACTAAAACTTCACCGTATAGAAGGCAACGTTTTGCCCGACAACGTTTCGTCACTTAAAGTATTAGACAAAAACGGTTTCAAATACGAAGGCGTCTCGGAAAAATATCTAAAAATCAACGATGTTTGGCGAGATCATATCCATATGGTAAAACTCAACCCAAAAGTTGAATAGGCAAAGAAAAATCCCTATTGTATTAAATAACTGTTTACAATAAAATAAA
>DAOPIV010000078.1:0-5070 GCA_035399325.1 Clostridia bacterium
GTACTGCTGTTGCATTTATTTACCTCCGTTTACAATTAGTAAATTTTATGCATTTGAGCCTAAGTATAGAACAAAAACGCTCCGTTATAGAAGCGTTTTTTATCATAAATTTATTTTCTTTTTTTTTGAAACTTTATACTTTTGCAGTCGATTTTAATTGAAATTATTCTTTTTCATCGTTGCCCCGTACGACAAGCCTTATCGGCGTGCCTTTAAGGTCGAACGCTTTACGAATAAAATTCGTAAGATAACGTTTGTAAGAAAAATGCATAATCTTGGGGTCGTTGACAAACAAAATGAAAGTCGGCGGCTGGGTTGACGGCTGGGTGCAATAGCGGATTTTTAGGCGTTTGCCGTTTTGTGACGGCGGTTCGACAGCCGCTACGGCGTCTGCCACAATTTCGTTTAATATGCCTGTTTTTGCTCGGAAATTAGATTTTTCATAAACGTAATCAATTAATTCCCAAAGCTTATTGACACGTTGCCCCGACAAAGCCGAAACGGTAACGGAAACAAAATAATCCATAAAAGCCAAATCCGCATTTAGTTTTTTGTTGTAAGTTTCTACCGTGTGAGCGTCTTTTTCTATCAAATCCCATTTATTCAGCACAATTACAGAGGGTTTGCCTTCCTCGTGAGCGTAACCTGCAAGTCTTACGTCCTGCTCGGAGATTTCTTCCGCCGCATCCAAAACAAGCAAACACACGTCCGCTCGTCTTACTGCCGCAAGTGACCTCATAACGGAGTAGCTTTCCACCGATTCGTCTTCTATCGAGCGGCGGCGGCGTATGCCTGCGGTATCTATCAAAGTGTATTTTTTGCCGTTTGCCTCTATCTCTGTATCTATTGCGTCACGGGTTGTTCCCGATACATCTGACACAATGGTTCTGTCGTATCCCAAAAGGCGGTTTACCAAAGAAGATTTTCCCACGTTCGGTTTGCCGACAACGGCAACTTTGATGCGGTCGGTTTCTTCTTGCTGTTCTTCTAGGTCTGGAAAGAAACTAATGACTTCGTCCAAAACGTCGCCTATACCCTTTTTTTGCTCTGCGGACACGGGTATTGGCTCACCCATTCCAAGTGTATAATAGTCCGACAAATCAACGACGGAAAAATCGTCGATTTTATTTACAACTAATAAAGTGGGTTTTTTTGTTTTTCTAAGCAACTGAGCAACATCATAGTCATCAGCGGTCAAACCGTTTTTGCCGTCGACAATAAAAAGTATTACGTCCGCAACATCCATTGCAAGCTGAGCTTGCTTTACTATATGCGAATGCATTTCGTCATCGGATTTCAGTTGAATTCCGCCCGTGTCAACCATCGTAAATTCTCTGCCAAGCCAATATGCGTCGGCATAAATACGGTCTCTCGTTACACCCGGGGTATTCAGCACGATAGATATGCGGCTGCCTGCCACTTTATTGAAAAATGTTGATTTGCCGACATTCGGCTTTCCTACAATCGCTACCAGCGGTTTCATAAGTAATCTCCATTAAGAACGGTTTTGCACAAGTCGTAACCGTCCGTGATTTTTATAATTTTTCTTTTTAATGATTTTTGAAGTTGTTTGACTGTTACTCCGTCCAAAAATACGTCTTGAAATTCTCTCAACATTGTGTTTGGTATCAAAATTAAGTCGCCCAATGGTTTTTCTCTAAGCTGTTTTATTATATCGCCACCCGTGACTAAACCCGACACAGTAATAGTATCGCCGAAAAAGTCGTTATGAATAGCAATAACCTCCGCTTTTAGGTCGGGGAAAGCCTTTTTTGCCTTTTCTATAAGCTGTCTAAGATAAATTTCTGCAGATTCGCCGCAAAGCAAAGTAAAACTTTTCTTTTTTGCGGACGTTGTTTGTATTAAAGCTTGGTTAAAAGAATTTTGTGTTTGTGCGACGATACCTACCCCGTTTTCAATTTGGTCAAAATCGCCGTAATATTCATATTTCGGCATCGGCAAATCTGCATCAATATAAAATTCATCCGAGCAATATACAAAATTTTCGCCGTTTTGTTTTTGGGCTTTGATTGCGAATTCTTCTACCATTTTGACGGTTTCAGCGGCTTCTTCACGGGTAAAAGGACACAGTTTTAGCAGGTTGTCACGAAACTTTGTAAGCCCTACGGGAACAATTGCAACGCTTTTAACAGCGGGGTATAAGGAATACAAATCGTTTAAGGTTTTAAGCAAATTTTTACCGTCGTTTATCTCGGGACAAAGCACTATTTGAGTGTTTATCGTAATTCCGTTTTTTGCGAGTGTAGAGAGCATTGGCATTATGTCTTCGGCTTTTTTGTTGCCCAGCATATATCTGCGTAACTCGCTGTCGGTTGCGTGAACGGATACATACAACGGACTGTATTTTTTTGTGATAATGCGGTTGATGTCTTCTTTTGTCATATTTGTGAGAGTAACGTAATTTCCGCAAACAAAAGACATTCGCCAGTCGTCATCTTTTACATACAAAGTTTCTCTCAACCCTTTCGGCAACTGGTCTACAAAACAAAAGATACATTTGTTTTTGCAGTGGCGTGATATTAAGTAACTGTCTTCATCAAAAAACAGACCGATAGGCTCGTCCGCCTCTTTTTCGATTTTTATGGTTTCTTCGCCTTTTTTTGACAAAACGGTAATCGAAAAAATCGGCATACTTTCAAAGTATGCCACGTCAAGCATATCACGCACGGGTTCGTCATCAAAACGAAGAAGCTGACCGATGGGAATTTTGTATTTTCGTGCAACCGAATTTTTTGCTGTGCCTATTATTTTTATCATATTTATCTTGGGATGGATATAAAATCAAACAAATCAACGTCGTAAGTAAACGTTTTGTTGTCAAGGTAATACAAAGGTGATTTTTGCTCAAAATGAAAGGCTATTTTGTAACAAACCAAAAGCTGTTTACTAACCTTGTATTTTTTATTTATTGCGTTAATTCCGTATTTGCCGTCGCCTAATATCGGCAATTTTTCATAAGCTAAATGCGCTCTAATCTGATGTGTACGACCTGTAACAAGTTTCACTTCCAGTAAATTCAATTCGCCGCTTTTTTTAATCTGTTTATAATGAGTCTCAATTGGCAAATAGCCTTGTTTTGGCACGGGAGAAATATAGACTTGACCTTTTTTTGCGTCTTTAAACAAAAATGCTTTCAAAACAACGTTACCGCCGGTCTTGGGCGTACCGCTCACCAGCGTCAGATATTTTTTGTCAATATCACGCTCTTTGAAAACTTTTAGCATCTCGCATTCTGTTTGTCTATTTAACGCAAAAACCACCAAGCCAAATGTATTTCTGTCAAGCCTGTGGACAGCAACGGGTTGCAAGTCTTCAAGCTGATCGGAAAGTCTGCTTTGAAGCGAGTTTTCGCCTTGCACCTCGATACCCTGCGGTTTTATGACTATCAAAATATTTTTGTCTTGATAGGCAATCTCCACAGCGTCTTTTTCTCTGTCTTTAACATAAACGTGAACAACATCCCCCGGATTAACTGTGACGTCTTCGCCGACACGCTCACGATTTACTTTTACACTGCGGTTGTCGATAGTTTTGAGTATTTGAAAATGACCTAAGTCGGTCTCTTTTGAAAGCAGCTCGTACAATGTACAGCTGCTGTTTACCATAATTTCTTGTAGCATAGAATAATTATACACTAATAAATATTAAAAGGCAAACAATCGATAAAATTTAATCAATATTCGTCTTCTATTATGTAATCACAGTTGGCGTTATGTTTACCGCCCATTCCGCCGCCCCTTTCGCCACCCATACCGCCTTTGCTAGGGCAAGGCTGATTTATTGGAATCAAACTCACTAATATAACATCGGTACCAATTTTTTGGATGTGGCTCCACGGAATAAAAATTTCGTCCTTACATCTAAATAAACGGCGTTCATTAGGCACAACAATACCCAAAACCTTGCATCCGTTGCAACAAAAAACCAGGTCGACAACTCGCCCCATCCTTTTTCCGTCTATAACGTTAACAACGTCCTTTGAACGCAATTCACAAAAGGTGACGTTCATACCTTTCCTCAAAATCTATTATACTAGGCAAGGCTTGGACAATATACTTTACATATTTTCACGCAAATGCTCCACTGCGTTTTTTTCCAACCGGGAAACTTGCGCTTGGGAAATGCCAACCTCGTTTGAAACTTCTATTTGAGTTTTTCCTTCATAATATCGCTTTTTCAATATATTTAACTCTTTTTCACTGAGTTTACCAATAGCTTGCGAAAGACTCACATTTTCCGTCCATATTTCTTCCGACGCACTTTTGTCCGCCAATTGGTCCATAAAAAATATAGCTTCGTTGCCGTCGCTAAATACTGGTTCAAAAAGCGAAACGGGTTCGTTTACCGAATCCATACAGTAACTGACTTCCATAGGCGGCAAGCCCAAAATATTTGCTATGTCGTCAACCTTTGCGGATTTACCTTGCTGCTCTATTTCTTCCCGTACCTGCATCGCACGATAAGCAACATCACGAATACCACGGGAAACTCGCATACTGTTACTTTCACGCAAAAATCTGCGTATTTCGCCCACTATCATCGGCACAGCATAGGTTGAAAAACAGACGTTGAGCGTAACGTCAAAATTGTCCACAGATTTTACCAGTCCCACGCATCCGACTTGAAAAAGGTCGTCCATATTTTTCGCACGTTGACTGTATCTTTGGACAATTGATAAAACGAGCCTAAGATTGCTGATAATAAATTTCGTCCTAGCCGCCTTGTCTCCGTTTGAAATTTCGAGTAAAAGTTTTCTGCTTTCCGAAGCGGTTATTTTTGGCAAAAGCGATGTATCAACACCGCAAATAACGACTTTATTTGACATTTTAGCTCCTTTTTTCTTATGTTCGTATTATTTTGAGCCTAAACAAATAAATTTATTCCGTAAATTGGAGATGTTTAATCAAAAAAAATAAAATTGGAAAATATAAAAAATTTTCTAATAGAAAAAACCGCCGTAATACGACGGTTTGATTTTATAGTTTCTAAAATTTATTTTTGCTTAGCTTTTTTTAGTTCTTCCTGCCAGCACCAATAACAAAGATTTTC
>DAOPIV010000079.1:0-4935 GCA_035399325.1 Clostridia bacterium
CGAGACTGTATCAACGCCGTTTGCACTAGCAAGTTTTACAAGCTCATCGCTTATAGCCGGTCTGATTATCCTTTTGACTGATTTTATTAAAATATTGACGGTTCTATCCAGATAAATTGAAACAATATTTTCGCTTGGCTTATGGCCTAAAATATCATCTTGAATTTTTTGGGCAAAATACTCTTTGCCTTCTACAAATTGCGCATTACTTACTAAAATTTCTCCATTAAATATTATATCAATCGTAACGACATCATCTTTTTCTATTTGGCTTGAGTTTTTGATTTTTATATTATTTCTAATCAAATCATAAAAAATTTCGGCGTCAGAGAGTTGTTTTGTAAAAACAGAGTTTGCCACTGTCGCCGAATTGATATTTGGTTCGATTAGAAATTTGATATTGTTTTGACTTTTCTTCAATTCCAATCCCTTTAGCCTTTAACGTTGATATATAATACTGCAAATACAATAGCTATGATTGTATAAAACAGTCCCACATATATAAGATGTGATACTTTTATCGGTTTGGTATGTTTTTTTGTGATATATTCATAGTAATCTTCTTTTGGTTTTAACAAGCCCACGCCTGGCAAAAACTGAGCTGCTATTCTATTAAATGAATACGATATGGCGTCAAACACCCCTTGACCACTTACATATATTAGTGAGCCTGTTGCCATTGACAATATACCCGCTAATGCTGCACCGTCAGAAATCGCTGTATATATGGTAAGCGCATCTGTGGCGGTAAATAAACCGCGTGTAGCGGCAAAACCTACAAACACCACAGTCGCAACCAAAAATGTAATTCCGTAATATTTTAAAAAATTTCTCATTTACTTTATTTTAAATAAGCCTATTTGTTTTCATCCGCAAGTTGTTTTTTGTATTTTTCATATTCTGCCGTATTGCACATTATAAAATGACCGTCTTTTACTTCACGCATGATAGGCTGCTCTTTGGTATAGTCGTGTTCTGCAATAGGGTTGTAAATAATTCTCTTGCGTTTTTTCTCATATACAGGATCAGGCAAAGGAATTGCTGAAAGCAAAGAACGTGTATATGGATGCAGAGGATGAGCAAATAGTTCATCTGAGCTAGCTAATTCCACAAGTTTTCCGTAGTACATAACGCCGATTTTGTCGGAAAAATATTTGATAACGGACAAATCGTGAGCAATAAACATGATGGTCAAGCCCAGCTCGTGACGTACTTCGTTTAGCAGATTGATTACTTGCGCTTGAATGGAAACGTCCAATGCGGATACGGGTTCGTCAGCTATAATAACCGACGGGTTCATTATGACTGAACGAGCGACACCTATTCTTTGACGCTGACCGCCTGAAAACTCGTGAGGATATCTGTTTGCATGTTCACGAACAAGCCCGACTTTTTCCAACGCTTCACAAACACGTTCGTCAATATATTCTTTATCTTTAATTCCTTTGATAATAAGACCTTCAGCGATAATTTCTCTAACCGTCATACGAGGGTCAAGCGAAGCTATCGGATCCTGGAATATCATTTGTATTTCGTTGACTAAGCGTTCGTTTTTTGCTAACTTGATTTTTATAGCGTAATCTTTTTCGAGTTTAATAAGTTCCTCTTGATTTGATGTTTCTTTGCGCTTTTCTTCTAATTCTGCTTTCAACTGATGTATAAGCTTTTCAGCATAAATCTTATCGCACTTTTTCTGGTCAATGTTTGCGAGTTTTATGTTTTCTCTTTGCTTAGCAATTTCATCTTTAAGTTCTTTTTTTAAAGAATCTATTTTTGCTTTTACATCTGTGTCATTATCTTTGGTTTCACGCAGTTTTTTGATTTCTTCTTCAACACGCTTTTTTTCGGATTTTATTTTATCTTTATAGGAACGAATTCCCGCAACGATACGCTGACCTTTGTAATAAACGTTTCCGCTTGTAGCGTTATATAGTTTTATGATTGTGCGTCCTGTGGTGGTTTTTCCGCAGCCTGATTCACCTACCAATCCAAAAACTTCGCCTTTTTTAATTTCGATATTAAAATCATCTACAGCTTTTAGTTCGTAAGTAGGACCCATTTTGAAGTATTGACATAAATGCTCAACTTTTAAAATGACTTCATTATTATTTTGCATTGTCTATACCTCCTCTTTCTTTCATTCTTGCAATTCTGTCGGTAATTACTTTGGGAATATCCATTTTGGGCGCATTTGGATGTAACAACCATGTTGCCGCATAATGGGTATCTGATATTTTGAACATAGGAGGTTCTTCCTCAAAGTCTATATTCAGGGCGTATTTATTACGCTGTGCGAAAGCGTCGCCTTTGGGCGGATAAATCATATTCGGAGGCGTACCGGGTATTGCTTCCAATTTTTCTTTGGTATCCAAGTCAGGCATAGAAGATAGGAGTGCCCAGGTATAAGGATGATGAGGTTCATAGAAAACTTCCATAGCGCTACCATATTCCACAATCTTGCCTGCGTACATTACCGCTATTCTATCAGCCATATTAGCAACGACACCGAGGTCGTGAGTAATAAAGATTACTGACAACTGTCTTTCACGTTTTAAGTTGTTGATAAGTTCTAGTATTTGTGACTGAATTGTTACGTCCAATGCAGTGGTCGGCTCATCGCATATCAATATATCGGGATTTGCCGCAAGAGCGATAGCAATAACAATACGCTGACGCATACCGCCGGAAAACTCAAACGGATATTGTCTGTATCTTTTTCTCGGTTCAGGTATACCAACTTCTTCCATGAGTTTCAAAGCTTTTTGTTTTGCCATATTCGGAGTAACGGTATAAACCGAACCCGATGCTTTTTCTTTTAAGAAGTCAATCAAATCTATAGTTGCTTTGTAACTGTCAAAACTTTCTTTTTCGTTGATTTGTTCCTCGAAATGAGAGATCATGTTGTCTATAATTTTCAAAATTTCATCTCTCGCTTCGTCAAGATCAATAATGTCAGCTGGGACAATTTTCCAGTCGGGAGTTTTTCCTTTTGCTGTTAGTTTAGTATGTTTTTCAGTTTGTTTTTTAAATCGAACTGCCTCAGTCATATTTTTGTGTTTACGCAAAAAATAATAGTTTATTGCTGATTTAATATTTGAACCAAAGACATAAGACATACTGTCTTTTATCAACGCTAACCTATTGATGCCTTTTTCGACCTCGTGTGTAATTTCATTTGCGGCTTGCAAATAAAACTTTTGAGGATGAATAAAATTCTCAAAAATGGAGCGTTTTTCTTTTAAATGCGCAATAGCTATTTTTTTGTTTTCAATGGATACATCAAAAGAATGTTGTACACCTTTTTTTGCATCTTCGATAAAGCTAAGCATAAACTTTTCGTCAAGTAGCTTTCTCGTCATTTTGTTGATTTCATCTATATCTTCAGTTGCAGGTATTTCGGAATTTACAAACTTTAGGTAATAACCCAAACTGAAGAAATTGGGTTTTGGAAGAGCTGCTGCTTTATCCAAAATCACTTTCATATCTTTAAGGATTTCAACACAGCCCGAGTTGTCCTTGATTTTCTTTGCTGTTTTTGCGGCTTGCGTAAGCATTTTGATTTTTTCTCGCAAGTCTGTTTTTCCTTCCTCCACCACAAAACGGTCAAATACCTTTGAGGCTTCCTGTGTGATTTCCAAGCATGACTTAACGATATCCTTTACCGCAATTTTTTCAATTTCGAAGAGAAGGTTATTGATGTCTTCTAATGAGTTTTGAGTTTCGGAATATGCGTTATTGTATTTTTGTTCGTGTTCAATCTGTACATATTCAAAAGCTTTGAAATCATTGATTTTTTTCAAATTTTCTTCACTTTTTGCTTTACCGCCATTAGCCATAGCTTCGTTCATATTACGAAGAAGTAAATCTAAAGCAATATTAAATTTTTTCTTACCTTCAAGCTTGTTCGCTCTATTTTTTAGCAGCATCGCTTCTGTCAACTGCTGACCTATACGCATAATCGGGTTTAGGCTGGACATCGGGTCCTGGAATATCATAGCTATTTTATCGCCGCGGATAAGGTGGAAATCGTCCTCTGCTATTTTTAATAAATCTTTTCCGTCGTAAATTATTTCCCCGCCTTCTACTATTGCGTTGCCCGCTAATATGCCTAATATAGCACGGCTCGTAACCGATTTACCCGAACCGGATTCACCAACTATTGACAATGTTTCACCTTTATTTAGGTCAAAACTTATATCACGTACAGCTTGAACTTTGCCGTTTACCGTTCTGAAAGATAGTTTCAGATTTTTTACAATCAATTTCTTTTCCATTATATTATTCCTCCGAACCTCTTAATGACGGGTTAAACGCATCACGCAAACCGTTACCAAACAAGTTGAAACTTAGCATCAACAACGATATAAATATCGCAGGGAAGAACAACATATGCGGGAAAGAGGTCATGTAAGGTTGTGCCGCTGCAAGCATAGTGCCTATACTGGTAATACTACCGGCAGATAAATTAATAATGCCTAAGTAACTAAGGGATGACTCACTAAAAATGACTGACGGAATGACCAATACGCTGCCTGTGATTATTGTTCCAATGGCATTAGGAAAGATATGTTTGAACATAAGCCTTCCGTCCCTTGCACCCAGTGTACGGGCAGCGAGAATATATTCTTGATTTTTGAAACGATAAAACTGCATTCTTACTCGTGCAGCCATTCCTACCCATCCGGTAATAAAGAAGCTTATAAGTAACGCCCAAATATTACTGCTTGCACCCATATGATATTTTAATAATGTAATAACTATTATGAACGGAATGTTGTAAATAATATCTGAAATACGTTCCATAATGAGGTCGGCAGCTCCTCCGTAATATCCTTCTATTGCCCCATATATTGCTCCGATGAATAGGTTAACTGAAGCAACGATAATAGCTAGCAAAAAACTGAATCTTCCGCCGTTTGCAAGGCATGTAAATAT
>DAOPIV010000080.1:0-4869 GCA_035399325.1 Clostridia bacterium
TTTTGTATAAGACAAATTTATAGGTCCACGATTTAATATGATTTGTATCGTTTCGCCGTCTTCATATGCATTTTCATAAGTTCCGCCACGTGTTACTGAAACCATTACGGAATCTATATCGGCAAGAATATCGGCAACGGTATTTAAGTCGCTTACTTTCACATTCAATGTTTTTTGCTCACCGTCAATTTCATACGTTATAGGACTGCCGTCGGCATTTTTTATGCTCGTTATTATATCTCCCGAAAACAGTTTGCCGTACGCATCACTGTCTGTGACTGTAGAAACTATTTTTAATCCCAAATATTCCGAATATATAAAGCTGAATCCATAATATTTGCCGTCGCTTACTTCAGACGTTGGAAAAAGTAAATCGTGATATTGCTCGGGGTTGATAAGGAAGCCGTAGTCGTCATATAGTCCAAGCATTGCGTTTGCACCTGCGTCAATGACAGCGTCGAGCTCTTCCTGCGTCAATTCGTCTACATATTTATTTTGTATATAATCATAAACCGTTTCAAGTATATAAGCTGCCTTTTCATCTTCGGTAATGTTATCTGAACTGATAAGCTGCTGTACCAAAGATAGTAAAGTGCAACCGCAAAGCAAGGTCACTATTAGTACTAATGAAAGTACAAGTGTACTGATTTTTAAGAATTTTTTTGAATTCATATATTTTCCTCCGTGTTGTCGGCAAATTCGTCGCCTCTAAGCCAAAGCGTGTTTTTTATATATTCGCAGGTTTTTTCTTTTGTTACTGTATTAACTGCTATATTATCCTTAATGACTGTTATTTCTCCCAAAGAATTTTCTATTTTACTAGTCAACACAAGGGTGGTTGTTGCGGAAAGTTTTTCAATCAAATAATAAAATTCTTTTGGAAAATCATCCAAGACTAAAAGGTCTATTTTTCTCCACGTCGCACGAATAACACTTAGCTCATATCGTTTTTCACGTGATAATTTTTTTACTTTTTGGTTTAAGTCAAGACCGTATAGTTCAGCTGTTTTTTTCAAATATTCTTCTATATCGTGCTTTGAATAATTTCTTATTTTCAACGGATAAGCGAGATTTTTCGCAACACTGCCGTTTTCAAAAAAAATCGGTTCTGCGGGGAAATACGCAATATTTCTGTCTTTTTGCGGAGTATCGGCAATCGGTTTTCCATTAAAAAAAATTTCACCTTTGGTTGGCTGTTCGATACCCAAAATCAATTTTGCTATTGTGGTCTTTCCGCTTTGTATTTCGAGCATTAGAGTATTTACTTTTCCCGCCGTTATTTCAAAACTCAAATTATCAAGAGTCGGGTAATTTTCGTAATGATAATGCTTTGTTACGTTTAAAAATTCAATCATCGCCGTGTTTATTTAGCTCATCCAATGTAAGTTCATATGCGGGTATAAAGTTTTTCATAAAGTAATCCACTTCCTTACTATTGTAATCAATTAGCTCTTTTTTTATAGTTATCGAAGCCAAAGAAAATTCTTTGTTACCCGCTTTCAATTCTTCCAGACATTTTATATATGCGCAAAGCTTGTCAGCATATTTGACATATTTTTTTTCAACATCAATGGAATTGTCTAATATATTCGCATAAACACCCTGCATTTCACTTGGCAGATAAGTTATCAGTTTTTCGTTCGCAGCCTTTTCTATTTGTTTATATGCGCTGTTAAGCTCGTGATTGATATATTTTATAGGCGTGGGCAAATCACCCGTTATTACCTCGCTGCACTCGTGAAACAAGGCTTTGACGGCAATAGAATTTGCATCGAGTTTTTGTCCAAAATAAGTATTGCCAATAACGGCAAGACTGTGCGCAACAACGGCGACTTGCTGGCTGTGTTCCATAATGTTTTCATTCACCGTGGAACGCATGAGGCTCCATCGGTTTATATATTTCATTCTATTTAAAAATGCGAAAAATTTATCCATAATATAAACTCCTTTGCATACAAAAAATTATACATTAAATAAACGCTTTTTGCAATGAGTAATTTGGTTGACAAATATTTTTCACGAGGTATAATTTAGGTATAATTAAATAAAAATGTTTGGGGTGCTTGATAAAAGCTGAGATAATACCCACCGAACCTAACAAGATAATACTTGACGGGGAAACGTTAAAAAACGAACGGAGTATGTTTCAGATTTTATTAAAAATCTGAAACTTTTTTGTTTTGTCGGAGGTTTTTTATGTTAGATTTGTTCAATTCCACACCCTTTGACGCCGTTGCGACTATCGCACTGATAGTTACGGCAATAGTCGCCGTTGGGCTTATTATTGCAGGCGTAATTGCAAAACGCCGCAGCCCGCAATCCGTTTCACGCTTCAAAAATATTGCCATAGGTCTTGCGGCTGGGTACTCTATCGGGGTTTTAGCGCCATTGATGTACTTAAAAATCAGTGAATACGCTTCATCAGGCTATATTGACTTTTCCACTTTTTTACCCATAGTGGCAATAATAGGCGTAGTAATTATACTTGCGGTTACGACTTTGATAATCTCAATTTTCAAACCCGAAAAAACTGAAAAATTTGCAAAAATCGCACTGACTGCCGTCATTGTCGTTTTTATCGGTTTTTTTGTCACAATTTCAATAATAAATAACGCAAACTTCACACTTCTAGGAAACGGCGCTTTGCTCTATATTTTTACTGCGGCAATCATTGCTCTTGTTGCATTTTTAACGGCTTTTATTTGCAAAAAACAAATAACCGATAACACAAAATCTATCGTTTACGCCGCTATTTGTATAGCGATGAGTTTTGCTTTGTCATACCTGAGGCTGTTTGAGTTGCCGCAAGGCGGCTCAATAACCTTTGCAAGTTTGCTTCCGCTGATGCTTTATAGTTTTATGTTCGGCGGCAGAAAAGGCGTTTTGGCGGGTCTTATTTACGGTATGTTGCAGTTTATACAATCGCCGTGGTTTATGCATCCAGTGCAGTTTTTGCTCGATTACCCTATCGCTTTTGCCGCAATCGGTCTTACAGGTTTGTTGCGAGAACGCAATATTTTTCACAAAAGTCAAGTCGCTCAGTTTTGCATAGGCGCAACTATTGCTACCATAATACGCTATCTTTCACATGTTATTAGCGGCATTTTTGTTTTTGGCTCGGGCGATCCCGAAAACTATGGAGCAGTTGCTTGGAGCTTTTTGTATAACGCATTTACCTTTGCAGATCTTGCTATCGTTTTAGTGGTTGCGATATTGCTTTTCGCTTCAAAAACTGGTAGACGACTCATTAACGAGAATTCTTATATAAACAAAGTTGAAAATCTATAACGCCTTAAACAAATTTTATATAAATTTAAAAACGATATTTTTATCTAATTAAGCAAAAGACCGCGCATTTCAACTCGGTCTTTTTTTATAAAAATATCAGATTATTGAATCGTATCAAAATGGAAAATTATTATTTCTCCCGATTTTACTTTGATTTCAACTTTGTCGCTAATGGTCTTATTTGAAATTCCCCTCGTGCAAAAACTTTGCAAAAGCAGGTTGTCCAGCGGATAGTAAAGTCCTTTGGCATACTCGACTACTGCTTCGCCGCCGTAAGCGAAAATTGAAACAGTACGGTCAATTTCCGTACTAAAACTTTTTTTTGAATCAGTATAATATATTTTGAATTTTGGAGAGGAAATTTCAGCTTTTAAACCTAACTTATGAGCCAATTTCAACAAAGAAATGTTGCCTAAAATATGGTCAAGCCTGCCGCCCGTCGCCCCATAAATAACTATGTCTTTAATGTCGTTTTCTGCTGCATATCTAATCGCAAGTTCGCCGTCAGTCATATTTTTTTCGGACGGATACTCTATCACATTCACTTCATCGGGTTTTCTTTTTAGGCTGTCAAAGTCGCCGACAACAGCTATTACGTTTTTGCCTTCGGCGTATCTGTATCCGCCGTCCGCACAAATAACGTCTTTTTCCGCAACTTGTCCTATCTCGTCGGAATTTAATAATATTGCAATTTTCATTTTTTTCTCCCTAATTTATTTTGCTCATATTTTTACAATTTTTTTTATTTGAAATTATTATATAAAAATTGTAACTCAAAAATAAAAAAACCGCAATATCTGCGGTTTTTAAAAAAATTTATTTTCCTAACGGTTTCATAGTCGGGAATAGTAGTACGTCTCTTATACTGTGACTGTCGGTAAACAGCATAACAAGTCTGTCTATGCCGATACCGAGTCCTCCCGTCGGCGGCAGTCCGTACTGTAAAGCGGTAAGATAGTCGTCGTCCGTCATCAAAGCTTCCTCATCTCCGCCAGCTTTTTGTTTTGCCTGCTGTTTGAAACGACTTTCCTGGTCGATAGGGTCGTTAAGCTCGGAAAATGCATTGCCGCCCTCACGTGAAAGAATGAAAAATTCAAAACGCTCGGTCAGTCTTAGGTCACTCGATTTCTTTTTTGCAAGCGGTGAAACGTCTACGGGATAATCGTATACAAATGTCGGTTGAACAAGGTTTTCTTCCACTTTTTGGTCAAATACTTCATACAAAGCGTAACCCCAAGTGCATTTTTGCTTGTCCATAGTTATGCCCATTTTTTTCGCTTCGGCAACGGCTTGCTCGTCGGAAAGGTCGGTAAAATCAACACCGCAGTATTTTTTTACGGCTTCAATCATACTCATTTTTTCCCAACGGTCGAGATTTATTTCCACGCCTTCGCATATTATCATTCTTGTGTTAAAAACAGTATCGGCAACGTGTTTATAAATATTTTCCACCGTGTCCATCATATCGTGAAAATCGGCGTAAGCTTGATACAGCTCCATCATTGTAAACTCGGGATTGTGTCTGACGTCCATACCCTCATTTCTAAACTGTCTGCCGATTTCGTAAACTTTTTCAAATCC
>DAOPIV010000081.1:0-4822 GCA_035399325.1 Clostridia bacterium
CCGACTATTTCGCTGATATTTTGCAACTTATTTTCGACGCAGTATTTTTCCAATCCGTCTATGATATCCAATATGGCTGTCGGGCGAATAAAATTTGCCGTGCCGACTTGTACGGCACTGGCACCCGCCATCAAAAAGCACAATGCGTCTTGCCATGTCGTAATGCCACCCATACCAACGACGGGGATTTTTACCGCTTTTGCCGTTTGGTGTACCATTCTTAAAGCTATTGGCATTACGGCTGGTCCTGACAGTCCTGCGTATACGTTATTAAACACGGGTTTTTTCGTTTTTATATCTATCGCCATACCCAAAAATGTATTGACAAGGCTCACTCCGTCCGCTCCGCCGTTTTCGCACGCACGGGCGATTGCGGTAATATCCGCCGTATTCGGCGTGAGTTTTACCAAAAGAGGAAAGCGTGTGATATTTTTTACTTTGGCGACCAAACTTTCCGCTGTCTTCGGGTCAGTGCCAAAAGCCATTCCGCCCGTTTTTACGTTGGGGCAGGAAATATTGAGTTCCAATATATCGATGTCGGCATTATTAAGTTTTTCCGCTCCGATTAAATAATCATCTATGCTGTGTCCGCCCAAGTTGGCGATAACCGCCGTACCGAGCGAACGCATTTTCACGCTTTCGTGTTTTACAAAATGCTCTACGCCTACGTTTTCTAAGCCTATGCTGTTTAGTAGTCCCGAGTGCGTTTCCCAAAGCCGAATTCCTTTGTTGCCATTACTTCCGTTAAGGGTAAGACCTTTGCCCGATATTCCGCCGAGTCTGCTTACGTCAAATATTTCGTTGTATTCATCGCCAAAGCCGAATGTGCCCGAAGCGGCGATAACGGGGTTTTTCATTGTTACGCCAAGTAACACGGTAGATAAAACGTCGCTCATAACAGTACCTCCCGTGAATCAAACACAGGTCCGTCTTTGCAAACCCGTTTATTGCCGAGAGTCGTTTCTATTGTGCAGCCCAAGCACGCTCCCACACCGCAAGCCATACGGCTTTCGAGTGAAAGATACGCCTTAACGCTGTTTTTTTCGGTCTTTTCTTTTACCGCTTTCATCATTGGCATTGGTCCGCAAGCATAAATAATTCCGCCGTTAAAATCAACTTTGTTCGTAATATATCCGCCCACGTCGGTGACGATATGCCCAAAAGGCTTAAATATCTTTTTGAAAAAATCTAAGCCTTCGCAGTCGTGGGAATAGCCGATGTATGTGGTGAGGTTTTTATTTGGGTAAAGTTTTTTTAATGTTTTGGCTAGGTAGAATAACGGCGCTGTTCCGCACGAACCGCCTATTAAAACCGAGTCGCTGTCACATGCGGTAAAACCGTTGCCGTACGGACCGAATACTTCAATCTCGGTATCTTTTTTCATTTTTGAAAAAATTTCAGTGCCACAGCCTACAATCTCTATAAAAAAGCTTACAGTTTTTGCCGCTTCGTCAACGTCAAAAACGCTTATCGGGCGGGAAAGTAAAGGGTAGTTTTTACCAGCTCTCAGCATATAAAACTGTCCTGCTTTTCCCATGGCGATACCGCCGATTTCCAAAATAACGGAGGTTTCGCCTAACTTGGTTTTATTTACTATTACAGCCATTTTAATATATCCTTTTTCATATCTAATGTAGCTATGGCGATATAGTCCGCAAAATCGGCTTCTTCCGTTTTGCCTTTATGAGCTGTGATAAGCCCACGTGACGAGTTTACCACTCCGCAAATACCGCCCTTAAAAACTTCCGCAATATCTTTGCCAGTGCCGCCTTGAGCTCCGTAACCCGGTATCAAAAAGAAAGTGTTTGGCATAAGTTCTTTGATTTTTGTAAATTCGCTCGGGTAAGTGCAGCCGACTACCGCCCCGATAGACGAATATCCGCTGTTCCCAATAAAAGTTTTGCCCCATTCGCTTACTTTCTTTGCCGTTGTTAAGTAAAGCGGTTCGCCGTCTGTGAGCTTGTCTTGAAAGTCCACGCCCGACGGATTGCTCGTTTTTACCAAGACGAACAAGCCTTTTTTGTCAAGATATTCGTAATACGGCGAGACGGCGTCTTCGCCCATATAAGCGTTTACGGTAATAATGTCTGCTTCAAAATCGCCAGAAAAATGCCCTTGAGCGTATTGTTTTGCCGTTGACGAAATATCGCCACGCTTCACGTCGGCAATGACTATTGCGCCCTTGCTTTTTGCGTATTGGAGCGTCTTTGAGTAACAAGCCATTCCATCAAGCCCAAGCGCTTCGTAACACGCTATCTGCACCTTAAAACACGCTACCATCTCTGCGGTTGCGTCTATTATTTTTTTGTTAAATTCGTATATTTGTTCGCCGACTGTCATTTTGCTTTGTTTGAGATACTGCGGCAAATATTCGTGACGTGTGTCAAGCCCCAAGCACACGGGGGAAACTTTTGCTCTAGCGAATAAATCGTCCATTATCATAAATTATATTTCCTTTTATAATCGTTGTTATAACCTTGCCGTTGACTTTCATTCCGTCAAAAGGTGTGTTGTGGGAACGGCTTATCATTTCGTCACTTTTTATCGTTGCGGCTGAACTGGGGTCTACTATTATTAGATTAGCAGTTTCGCCGACATTAATCAAGCCGCCGCCGAGCCCAAGTATTTGGCGTGGGCGTAACGAAGTCATTTCCGACAGCCTTTTTAGGGGAATTCCATTATCAATAAAAACTTTCAAAAAAATCTGCAAAGCGTATTCGATATTACTTATTCCTGCCATACCGTTTTGCTTGTCTTGCGGAGTGTGCGGTGCGTGGTCGGTGGCAAGACAATCTATCACGCCGTCAGATATTGCTTGAATCAAAGTTTGGTTGTCGATTTTTGTCAAAAGAGGAGGGTTAACCGCATAATCACAGTCGTGACCGACAAGGTGGTGAGGCGTAACTTCGCAAGTAAATTTCAGCCCTTTCTTTTTTGCCGCTCTAATAAGCTCCACAGTTTTTTTCTCGCTTATGTGTCCAATATGCAGATTGCCGCCGGTTTTTTCTAAGAGGTTTAAATCCCGCTCTACTATTTGCGACTCGGGTTGACAGTGCGTGCTTACAACAAAATCAAGTTCACGGCTGTCTATGAGCAATTTTTCCATAAAACTGTCGGAAAAAATCGTTTTGCCGTCATTGGAAAAAACATTGGTATATTTTCTTAACTCTTGTCTATCGGTAGGGGTTTTGTCTTCCAAATTTTGTCCGCATGCGGCGACTTGGACAAGCTCGCACAAGCCAAGATTTTTTGCTTTGGTTAGATTATTTTTAATAAGTTTTGGCGTTACGATAACGGGGGTTGTGTTTGCCATAGCGGTAAGGGTGCAATATCCGCCTGTTATCGCCGCACGCATACCCGTTTCCATGCTTTCTTTTTGTGTTTGCCCAGGGTCACGCAAATGACAGTGCGTATCGGTAAGGGCAGGCATAACCACAAGATTGTCCGCTTGTATTTGAGTGTCGTATTTTTCATTCGGGTTGCCGCCAATAAATGCTATTTTACCCTTTTTGATACCGATACAGCCGACTGTGTCTGTGTTTGCGTCTATTATTCGAGCATTTTTTATAAGGATTGACATTTTTTATAAATGAGTGCGAGAGTCACAGAACTCGCAAGCGTATTCTTTCTTTTCGGGGTCGACAAGATGGAAAGTAACGTCGCCTACTTTTTCCACGTTACTTATACAACGAGGGTTTTTGCAGGTAAGTATTCCCGTAACGCTTTCGGGTAGTTTTAGTTTTACTTTTTTGACACGGACGCCGTTTTCGATGTAGTTTATCGTAATACCCGGGTCGATAAGCCCTATTACGTCAATGTCGAGATTTACTGTCGTTTCTATTTTTATAAGGTCTTTTTTGCCCATTTTGTCGCTTTCAACGTTACGCATAAGCACTACGACGTCGTCGATTTCGTCAAGGCGGAGCTGTTTAAAAAGTTTGTAACCGTGTCCTGCAACGATATGGTCTATTACTATACCGCTTTTTAATTTTGATACGTTTATCATTTTTTTCTTCTCCTTACCTTAATTCAAGCATTTTGAGTATCAATGCCATTCTGACATACATACCGTATTTTACTTGTTCAAAATATTTTGCGCGCGGGTCGCTGTCTACTTCCACCGCAATTTCAGTTACACGAGGCAACGGGTGCATAACTATCATATCTTTTTTTGCCAAACTCATTTTTTCGCTTGTTAGCACAAAGTAGTCTTTCAGTCTCATATATTCTTCTTCGCTGACAAATCTTTCACGCTGAACTCTTGACATATACAGTATGTCGAGCTTTGGTATTGCTTTTTCCAAGTCGTTTGTTTCGATGTAAGTTTTGCCGTTTTTTGTTACAGTTTCTTTTACGTATTCAGGCATAGACAGTTCTTTTGGCGAGATGAAGACAAAATTGATGTTACTAAACCTTGACATACAAGTGACCAAAGAGTGAATGGTTCTGCCGAACATAAGGTCGCCGCATACGCCCACTGTAAGATTATTTAGCCGTCCAAGACAACTGTTTATTGTTAATAAATCCGTTAAAGTTTGCGTCGGATGTTGGTGACCGCCGTCGCCTGCGTTTATCACTGGACAATCGGAATATTTACTCATAAGCAGCGCCGTGCCTTCTTTTGGGTGGCGAACTACGATAATGTCCGCATATTGTGAAACGGTTTTTGCACTGTCTGCTATCGTTTCGCCTTTTGCGGTGCTGCTTGTGCTGGGGTCGGAAAAACCGATAACGCTTCCGCCAAGTCTAAGCATTGCCGTATCAAACGAAAACTTTGTGCGTGTGGACGGTTCGTAAAACAAACTTGCAAGCACCTTGCCCT
>DAOPIV010000082.1:0-4739 GCA_035399325.1 Clostridia bacterium
TATCAAGCGCTTTTCTTTGCGCGCGGATTTGTTTTCTACTGATAGGCACTCCGCCAACACCTTGTGGTGTACCTTCGATAAGTCCATCAAAGTGACTTTGTCCTGCCGTGCGTATAACCATTATGTGGTCGGCACCGTGATGGGCCACCATACGCATACGGCGGATGTCATCTTCAAAACGTCCGCTTGCTATCTCCGTTGTAATAACAGGCATAGGCTGCGGATCAATATTTTCAAAATAATGAGCCGTGGGCAGTCCGATACTGTTTTTCAAAGGCTTTGAACAATCTTTGTAGTGGAAAGGTCCCATATCGAGTTCGGGTGACGGTTCTCTCCATGTCCAGCCTTTTCTTTTGGGCGCGTAATTTTCTAAGTCTTCCAAAATTTTCTCAACGTCAATTTTTTCGTTCTTTGGTAATTTGTATTCAGACATTTTTTACGCCTCCCCTTTAAATAGTTCCCAGGCTTTTGCCCAGCTTTCGCCTTTTATGAGTTTGAGTCCCGCTTCTCTTATATTGATATTTTGATTTTTTGCAAAGCGATATACCACGTTACCCACACCGTAACCGATAAGATTGTGTTCTATCGCCCCGTCGACAAGCGGCTTTGCTTCCAAAGAAGAAAAACCCATACGCAACAATACGGAACGCTCTATTGCGGGTGTTGTGTTACTTTTGCCCATTTCAATCAACGGGTCGACAAGTTTTTCCGTCAATTTCCAAAAATATTCTTTCAGCTCGCTGTCGCTCATTTTTTCTAAATGAACACGTCTGCTTTGATAGTCATCGGCTCTTTTCATAGATATTTCTCCCCGTCGAGTTCTTTTATCGTGTTAATCACAAAGTCTTTGTTGCTGTTCGTTTCTTCTATTAAATATTTTATATCGGCATCGGTCAGTTTTTCCGTTGCTTTTGTTAGTGCGTTTTTAATATTAGATTTTCTCAGCGTGTTTAGGTCAACATCAACCGCTTTAATAAATTTTGGATGCTCGGGTAATACTATACTCTTTCCGGGCACTTCGTCAGCGGGATTACCAAAATGTAAATCTATACCGTTGTCACGAGCAAAAGACAACTGTGGTTGAACGTGTTTGCCTGCGCCTGTGTATTCGGTTTCTTGTACCAAAATAATTTCATCTTGGTTCATTTCTTGTGCGATACTAAACGCCGCCGCCAAAGCCGTGTTGCCTGCAGGACCACGCTCGATGCCCTCGATATTTGCCAAAGCTTCGGTCATGTAAAATACTTCGCCTTGCGAAACGGTGACATATCTATCCATATAACGCAGTGGTCTTGCCGCACTTCTCGGCACGTCGCTGCGGTCGGGCATTGTCGTAAATGGTATGCCGAATCCTGTGTGTCCCGTAGTGAAAGATTTTTTATTAAACTGCGTATCGCTTGCCATATGAAGTCCCGTGAGATTTACCGAAGCGGCGATTATTTTTGTTTTTACGCTCGCTTTTGTTAGTCCTCTAGCAGTGCCTGTCAAGTTGCCGCCGCCTGCGTTTGTGCATACGACAGCGTCGGGGATTTTGCCAAACTTTTCTTTGGTTTGCCGTGCGATTTCGTAACCTAAGGTTTCGATACCTGCTATTGAAAACGGAGTATAAAGCGAGGCGTTGAAATATCCCGTTTCTTCCAGCATTTGCAAAAACTCGTAAAACAGCTCGGGACCTACTGTCAGCTGAATTACTTCCGCTCCCAATGCTTCGCATTTGCGAGCTTTTTCAATGATTTCGGGTTGACCTATTTTCTTGTTGTCAAAACATTCCTGCACGATAATGCACTTTAATCCGTGCATTGCCGCCTGACTAGCTACTGCTGCCCCATAGTTTCCGCTTGTTGCACTGATAACGCCCTTGTATCCAAGTTTTTTCGCTTGATAAACGGAAAGACTTGCTCTTCTTGCCTTAAAACTTCCCGATGCGTTACACGCTTCGTCTTTTATGACGATACGCGCGCCTTTTCCTTTTGGAGCGCACATTCTGGCAAGTTTTGTAAGGTTTTTTAGTTCAATAAGAGGTGTGTTGCCAACAGCGTGATCAAGCTGAATTTTTGCTATTTCATCGACTGTGTATGGAACGGCTTTCATCAGCCCTTCATAATCAAACGCTACCGAACCGCTCTCAAACTTGCCGTATTCAATTCCTACGGCACTACGCATAATCTCATTTTTACGGGACATAACTTCATTGTAACTTTTCATTTATTTGTCCTCCGTAAAAAGCATAGAGCGTAGCTGTTCGCCTATTTGATTAAGTTCGGGAATAAAATTACCAAAACCGTGATTGAAAGACGGATTTGCTTCAATCAAAGTGCCTTTTTGTCTTCTGCCTACACGGGTTGTGATTTCCACTGTGTCGCCAATATTAGCGTCAGCGGTCAAATAACCTTTCGTCCACATAATAAGCGGCACTTTTTTAGTGTCGTCAGGCACTTGGGGGGCTCTTTGTCCAACATCCAAAACTGTACATTGAACGGAAACCCAACTACCTTTCTTTACCATTTTTTTTGAACCTCTTAAAATTATTTTACTATTCTTTTATTTTCTTTTACAAATTTTGTATAGTCGCCCATTATTGCACGGGGCACGGGCAAATCTATCATAGTGACAAGTCCGCTGTCGCTGTTGATGACATGAGGTATCATATTGATACACATAGCTATAGTGCCAATACCGCCGTCAACTTCGGGTTTTATCGACATATTTACGGGCGGAGTGCCAACGAGTTCAATATAATCTCCCGTATACGTTCCTTCCATTTCGGGTTCTATTTGCTGCGGATGTACCATATCGATTTTTACTTTGCCGTCGACGTAACCTTGTCCTGTCATATTTACGCCTGCAACATCGCCGCTCTTTGCAAAGCCGTAGGGCGATTTTCTGTCAACCGTTGTAATGATAGGTTTCATTTGCTGTTCAAACTTTGTGATGTCCCAGCCAATAGCGTCAGCTATCATATTTACGCTTTCACGAAAACCGACGTGTCCTGCCAAATGTCCGCTAGCTACGCCATCGTTAAAATCTTTTACAGTTAAGCCTACGCCTTGTTCTTCCATAACCGCTGGTCCAAAAGGAGAAAGACTGTTTATGCGTCTTGCGGTAATATGCTCAACGTCCGTCATACAGCCCGTCAAACAAACGACCAATAAATCCATAATAAGACCGGGGTTTATTCCCGTTCCTAAAACTGTAACATTATTAGCCTTTGCGAGTTCATCTATTTTTTTAGCAAGTTCGGGTTGGTTTGCTTTTGGGTATGACATTTCTTCGGCTGTGCTGATTACATTCACGCCACGCTCAACCAAAAACTTGATTTTTTCATATGCTTTTGCGGTAAAACTGTCAGTCGCAAGTATAGCGACGTCGCAGCCGCCAACCGGGACTACTTCTTCAATTTTGCTATTGATAATAACATCTTGTCTGCCGTTACGGTCAACACCCGTGATTTCAAAAATACTTTTGCCAACTCTATTGGGATGCAAATCACAAACGCCGACTATGTCTATACCTTTTTTATTAAGCAAAGCTTTGCCTACGCCCGAGCCCATAGCTCCAAATCCCCAAATCGCTACTTTGATGTTTTTCATTTATTATTTTCTCCCTTAAATATTATCTTCTAATAATAGGCATAGACATACATCTCGGTCCGCCACGCCCACGTGAAAGTTCACTGCAAGGAATCTCGTGTATCACAATTCCGTTATCTTCAAAAAGCCTATTGGTAACGTTGTTTCTGCCGTAAACGATAACCTCGCCGGGTGCAACAGCCAAAGTATTTGCTCCGTCATTCCATTGTTCACGTGCTGCGTCTATTGAGCTGTCGCCGCCGCATTTAAGTAATTTTACATTATCAAGTTCCAAAACGCTCTTTAACGTTTCTTCAATTTTGCCGTCACGCTGTTCGATTTTGATTTTTTTGCCTTCTTTGGTTAAAATCAATGTGGCAAAACTTTTTTGCGTATTGGGATGGATGGAAAAAGTATCGTAATCTATCATTGTAAACACCGTGTCAAGGTGCATAAAACTGCGTTGTTTTGGTATATCTATAGCAACGATTTGTTTAAATCCGCTTTCTTCGTTTAATAGATTTTCGGCTAGTTTTTCTATGCCGTTTGCGTGTGTACGTTGAGAAATACCCACCGCCAAAGTTGTTTCGTTAAGTACCAAAATATCGCCGCCCTCGATGTTGTACGGCAAAGTTCTGTCGTAATATTTTGGAGTATCGCAAAAATCAGGGTGAAACGAGAAAATATATTTTGCAAAAAGCGTTTCTCTTGAACGCTGTTTTGTATACATTTTATTTATGGCTACACCGTTTCCGATGATACTAAACGGATCTCGCTGAAAATATATATTTGGCATCGGGTCAAGTAAAAACGGGTATTGATTGTTTAGATAATCAACCAAATGTTCCGTGCGGCTTCCGTTAAGTTCATTTTTACGCATACCCGCAATCATTGTGTCCACCATTTTTTTTGTGGGCAAACTCAAAAGAAATTCTCTAATATATTCGGTTTGGGAAGGGGAATGCACAATCGCCTCAGCTAAAAAATCGTTGACTAATAGTTGCTTGATGCCGTCGCTTTTTATCGATTCGCAAACTAAATCCGTAAGATATACAACCTCGATACCCAAGTTTTTAAATGTCTGCGCAAAAGCGTCGTGCTCTCTTTGCGCAACCGCAAGCCAAGGTATGTCGTCAAAAAGCATTTCAGATAAATAATCGGGAACGAGAT
>DAOPIV010000083.1:0-3456 GCA_035399325.1 Clostridia bacterium
AATAGTATCGTTTTTGCCTATCGTGACTTTATTAAATTCACCGCTTGCCATACGTGTAAGAGCGGACATAGGTTCGCCTTGACTGCCTGTGGTAAAAATTACGAGATTGTGGTCGGGAATGTTTGCAATTTTGTTAATATCGACAACCCAATCCTTGTCTACCGTAAGATAGCCTGCTTTTTGAGCTGTATCAACAACATTTATCATACTTCTGCCCGAAAGAGCAACCTTGCGTTTGTGCCTTTTTGCTATTTCAAACATTTGCTGAAGCCTGTCCACGTTTGAAGAAAAAGTAGTGATAAGCAGTCTTCTTGTAGCGTTTTCGGTGAAAAGATTGTCAAGAGCTTCGGCGACAACGCTTTCGCTCATTGTGTAACCGTTACGCTCAACGTTTGTGGATTCGCTCATCAAACACATTACGCCACGTTTGCCAATCTCGGCAATACGTGTGAGATTCATTATTTCGCCGTTTAGCGGAGTGTAGTCAATTTTGAAATCGCCCGTATGGAAAACTACGCCCGAAGGCGTGGTTATTGCAACCGCAAGACTTCCCGCCACTGAATGTGACACATGTATAAACTCAATGCTGAAATTTTTCCCGAGTTTTATTGTAGAGCGGTCGCCTACTTCTTTTTGGATAACCAAGTTTTCAACGTTATGCTCTCTCAGTTTGTTTCCAACCAGTGCCAAAGTAAGACGTGTGCCGTAAAGATTCATTTTGCCAAGTTCTTTTACTAAAAAAGGCACTCCGCCAATATGGTCCTCGTGTCCGTGCGTGAGTAACACGCCTTTGATTTTGTTCTTATTTTCTTTTAGGTAGGTCATATCGGGAATTACTAAGTCCACGCCCGGCATTTCGCTTGTCGGGAAAGATACGCCGCTGTCCAGCACAACGATTTCATCGCCGTACTCAAAAACCGTCATATTTTTACCGATTTCACCGACTCCCCCTAAAAACATTATTTTTAGTTTCATTTATTTAAATTTCTCCCTTTGTCAAAAATTATAACCGTAAAAATAAAAAATATTTTGTTACGGACTTATTTATATCATACCCTATTTTTGTCAAATTGTCGAATGAAAACATTTAAAAGCGTTTGCATTTTTTCTAGGTATGACCTATAATGAAGTTGGCGTGAAAACACGCTTAAAATATCATATTTTTTATCAAGGAGAGAAAAATGCGAGTATTTAACTTTTGTGCGGGACCTTCCACAATGCCTGTTGAAGTATTGAAAAAATTTCAAGACGAAATGATGGATTACAACGGAAGCGGAATGGGACCTATGGAGTTTTCCCACCGTGCGGCTATTTATGACGAAGTAAACGAAGGTGCGATGGCTTTGTTGCGTGAACTTATGGGTATTCCCGACAACTACGAAATTTTGTTTTTGACGGGCGGAGCAACGACTCAATTTGAAGGCGTGCCTCTAAACCTTTTAGGAAAAAACAACAAAGCGGATTACATTGTGACAGGTCACTGGGCTAATGCGGGATACAAAGCCGCAACCAAATACGGTGACATCGCTTTGGCTGGAACTAGCGAAGACAAAAAATACACTTACACTCCCGATTTTAAAATTCGTAATGATGCCAAATATGTTCACATCACAACCAACAACACCATTTACGGCACTCGTTTTTCCAAAAAAGTCGACACAACAGTTCCTGTAGTTGCAGATATGTCCAGCAACATTCTCTCCCAACCATACAATGTTTCCGATTATGCCGTTATTTACGCAGGTTCACAAAAAAATATGGCTTGCGCAGGCCTTACCGTCGTTATCGTGCGTAAAGATTTTTTGAACGAACAAGATATTGTTCCTTGCTGTCCCAATATTATGCGTTGGACAACCCACGCTGCAAAAAAGAGCATTTTCAACACTCCCCCGACTTATATAGTATATGTACTCAAAACAATGCTTGAATGGCTCAAAAAATTTGGCGGCGTTGAAAAAATTTACGAACAAAATCTTTATCAGGCAAAACTCGTTTATGACGCAATTGATAACAGTAAAATTTTCACAAATCCTATCAAAAATTTCGAAGACCGTTCTCTTATGAACCTTATTTTCACAACGGGCAACGAAGAGCTTGATGCGAAATTTATAAAAGAAGCCACCGCAAACGGTATGCTTTACCTTAAAGGTCACAGAGCGGCAGGCGGTATGAGAGCAAGTTTGTATAACGCTATGTCAAACGAAGGCGCAAGGTACTTGGCGGAATTTATCAAAAAATTTGATATGGAAAATAAATAAGGAAAATAACTAACTAGCGGGACGGTAAAAATATCGTCCCTAAAAAATAGCTAAGAAAAAGGAAAATAAAAAATGAAAGATATTTTGACATTGTCTGAAATAAGCCCTTTGGCGGCTGAAAATCTCGGAAACTCATATGCTGTCGTAAACAAAGCTGAAAATCCCGAAGGCATTTTGGTAAGAGCCTTTGAAATGAAAGATTACAATTTGGCAAAATCAGTAAAAATCATTGCCCGTGCAGGTGCAGGGGTAAATAACATTCCCCTTGACAGATACGCAAGCGAAGGCGTCATCGTTTGTAATACACCAGGCGCAAATAGTAACGGAGTTAAAGAACTTACCATTCTTGCACTGCTTCTTTGCGGTAGAGATGTGTTTAACGGTATGCAGTGGACACAAGGACTCACTGACGGTGAAACTACTGTTGAGCAACAAGTTGAAAAAGGCAAGAAAAATTTTGTCGGCACAGAAATTATGGGCAAAACGCTTGGTCTTATTGGTTTTGGTGAAATCGGACGAAAAGTTGCGGAATCCGCTCATTGTCTTGGTATGGATATTATTTTTGTAGATCCGTTTTACACGGCACAAGTCCCCGATTGGGCTAAACAAGTGCAAACAAATGAAGAAGTTTTCGCTGTTGCGGACATTATTACATTACATGTTCCTTTGCTTGACGCTACTCGTGGTTTTATCAACGACAAAACAATATCTTTGATGAAAGACGGCGCTTGCTTAGTTAATATTGCAAGAGGCGAACTCGTAGACAACGATGCTATGCTCAAAAATCTTGACAGCGGCAAAATCAAAAGATATGTAACGGATTTCCCGTTTTCAAAACTGGTCGGTCACAAAAAAGTCGTAACCATTCCGCATCTTGGCGCAAGCACATTTGAGTCTGAAGACAACTGCGCTGTTATGGCTGCCCGCCAAATCAAAAGCTTGCTCGAAAAAGGCGATATAATAAATTCTGTAAATTACCCGAATATTTCTTTTGTGAATACGGGCAAGATTGCTGTGATTTTATTCAAAGCTTCGTCAAAAGAAAGCATTGAAAGTTTTGTTGGCAAGCAAAAAACCAATAAATACGAAATTAAGGTCAAAAAAGAATTCGGTGCTGCAAAGATTGATTTTGTAGATAATATTCCTGTAAAAGAGCTTGAAAATATCTCAGGCGTAATCAAGGTTTTGACTATCTAAT
>DAOPIV010000083.1:3556-4730 GCA_035399325.1 Clostridia bacterium
ATTTACGATTGTCGACAACACTATCGACACCCAGTTAAGCTTTATAAAGTCTTGCGTAAAATAGTTTATGAGCAATGTGAAAATTGACGAAATCGAAATGATAAGGAAAATTTTCCAAAATACGTTCCAAAACACTTTTGCGATTTTTTGGAAAGAAATTTTTAGCGATTCCCTGACTCCTTGATGATTGACCATCATTTGGGGCAGCCAAAAAGAAAACATTGTCTGACGTGCTGAGTACGAAAAGAATAGGAAAGCCACCGATATCACTATACCTGCCACTCTTAAAGGCGCTAGCACAAAAACATATGTGCCGATAACGCCAAACAATATCAATGCGTCCATCCATAGCGTTGACACCATTTGCCACAAGCTAAATTTCAGCGTTACGCCCAGCTTTTTGAAAAAATACCATATATATGGACGAGAATTTGCCGTTTCCATAAACTCTGTAAGATGCGACACAGCAGGAACATCGGTAAACGCCAATAGATAACGGTACACCATTATACCCAGCAGCAGTCCCACCGCCGCCCAGCTTAGTGAAATAAACATTCCTTGTATTCGGTCAAGGGCGTCCCGCAATTTTGTTATTACATTCAGTATATCGTCATTAAGTTTGTCGGAATCAAAGGATTCATCCCCTGCAAAATACGACGCAAAGTCAGCCACGATCACATTGAAATCTTCTTTCAATTGAAGTTCGGATAACAGTTCCACCGTGGTGTCAAAAGTGGAAGAAACGCTCATCGCAAAAATCGCCACTATCAAAGAAATTATGATAAGCTGTACCATAATTGTTTTTAATATCAGCGGAAAATTTGTTACCGATAATCTTAGAGCTTTTTTAAAATGCATCTATTTTTTCTCCTTTTAAAACAACGATACCCTTATGTCGTTGCGTACTCCTTCCGTTAGGTCATTGTAAATTTTCATCGAGAAAACTGGAAGGAACATGCACCAGAACATGTAATACAAAATGCATATCAAGATATGCAAAAACATTGGATACCAAGCCATTGAACTAAACAAATATCTTGAAATCACTCTAATTAGCCATGCAATCAAAAACGTGCCGTAAAACTTGAACATAATGCTTTTGAGTTTCGTCGAAACCAAACGGACAGAGTGTGAAACAGCCACATTAAAACGGTACCCGTCCGAAAGCATTGAC
>DAOPIV010000084.1:0-4584 GCA_035399325.1 Clostridia bacterium
TACTGATTGAAAAAGCAAAAAACACCAAATACGCCAAAGTGCCTTTGATTTCCTCTATCGTTATAAGCGTGGGACTGTTAGCATTTTTCAAATATTCGGATTTTTTTCTTTCCACATTAAACTCCGTTTTTGGCTCAAATATTACACTGCTCGGAATCGCATTGCCTATAGGCATAAGTTTTTATACCTTTCAAGTGCTTAGTTACACAATAGATGTATATAACTCAACGGTGGTTGCTCAAAAAAATTTTTTAAAATTTTCTACATATATCTCGCTTTTTCCACAACTTATCGCAGGGCCCATAGTCCGATACAGTACAATAGAAAAAAGTCTTACCGAACGCAAAACAACGCTGGAAGATTTTGCACAAGGGGCAACCCGATTTGTAATCGGGTTGGGCAAAAAAATAATTTTAGCGAACAGTCTTGCAGAGCTCGCCAAATCAATTCAAAGTATGCCCTCACAAACAGTTTTGGGTTACTGGATTTTGGCTGTCGCTTTTATGTTCCAAGCATATTTTGATTTTTCAGGATACAGCGATATGGCAATAGGGCTGGGCAAAATTTTTGGCTTCGATTTTTTGGAAAATTTCGATTATCCCTTTATTTCCAAAAGCATTTCGGAATTTTGGCGAAGATGGCATATAAGTCTTGGACAGTGGTTTCGTGATTACGTCTATATACCTATGGGCGGAAGCAGAGTTGGCAAATTCAAATGGATATTAAACGTTTTATTTGTATGGTTTTTAACGGGATTATGGCACGGCGCAAGCTGGAATTTTGTAATCTGGGGTTTATATCTAGCGGTGTTTATAATTTTGGAAAAATTCGTTTACGGAAAATATCTAGAAAAAGCTCCCGCAGTAATAAGAACATTAATCACTTTTGTTATACTTTTGTTCAGCTTTAGCGTCTCGCAAATTGGGACAAATATCGGCGGAATGTTTGGAGCGGGCAAAATAGCGGCGTCTTCCCCCGAAACTGTATATTATCTAGTAAATTACCTTGTTATTATCGTTATTTCAATTATCGGAAGTACGCCGATTGTGAAAAATATGATAGAAAAAATAAAAACCAACGCAAAAGGAGAAAAAACGCTGAATATTTTGCAACCTGTTTTTATAGCTGCGGTTTTATTGTTATGTACTGGATACCTTATCGACGGCTCTTTCAATCCGTTTTTGTATTTTAGATTTTAAGAGGAAGTATGAACAAAAATTTAAAAAATTTAATAACAGCTATTTGTTTTGTGACAATTCTTTTCGGTTTTGTTTTTGCAAATTTTTTAACAGCCGACAAAGAAGTAAGTTTTTCTGAACGAAGAAAATTGAATCAACTTCCCGTATTCTCCTTTTCGGATTTGATTTTTGATGATTATTTTGAAAAAACGGAAAGCTATCATTTGGACCAGTTTTTTGGCAGAGATTTTTTCCGTTCAGTTAAAGCCTATTTCAAAAAATATATAGCATTGCAAAGCGATAATAACGGGATTTATATTGATGACGGTATTTTGTATAAATTAGGTGACGATCTGGACGAAGAATCAGTGAAAGCCGCCGCTCAAAAAATGAATTATATCAGTGAATATTTCAACGACTGCAATATTTTTTACTGCATAGTACCGAACAAAAATTATTATTCCAACAGCAAATTTTATCCTAAACTTGATTACAATTTGCTTATGTATTTACTAAATGAAAATATATCTGATATGACTTTTATTGAAATACAAAATTTACTTACAATAGCAGATTTTTACAAAACGGACTTACATTGGTCGCAGGACCGTATTTTGCCTGTCGCCGACCATATTTTAATCGCTATGGGTTGCGGCGAAATTTCGTATTTGCCTTATTCAGTAACCGAACTGTCCCCTTTCTACGGTTCGTATTACGGACAGGCTGCACTCGGCGGTGAAGCGGACACCCTTATCTATATATATAATGATATGATAAATTCTCTCACTCTCTACGATTTCGAAACCGATGAAACAAGCTGTGTGTATGACGAAACCTTGATCAACTCCGTCGATGGATACTCGGTTTTCCTCAAAGGTGCAAAACCTTTATTAAGAATTGACAATCCATTAATTCAAAACGGAAAAACTCTATATTTATTCCGTGACAGTCTAAGTTCATGTCTTGCTCCGCTTTTGGCGCAGGAATATCAAACCATATATTTAATAGATTTACGCTATATAAACACGGAAAAACTGGTAGAATACATTCCTTTTGAAACGAGTTCTGACGTACTATTTTTATTTGGTTCGGATCTTATCAATAAAAGCGAATTGTTCTTGGATTAGTAAGATTTTTTTCGAAACCGCAAAGCCGTATTGATATTTAAAAATCAAAAAATTTAAATGGAATAAGGAAAAAATAAAATTTTTTATTATGTCTTAATAGCTGGCGTAAATTCTACTGATAAAAAAAATGAGTCTTTAGAATCTCTTAAAACTCATTTTTTTGTAGTTTGATTTAAAATAAACAATTACACTGAATTTTTATTTTCAATAAAAGAATTTAGCCATTTATCTTGAGCTTGATTCCATCTAGAATAAATTGCTGCCGCAACCCACGAGCGCGGAATGATTTTGCCTAAAAAAGCAAGTATGCGGTTTAAGCCTCCAGGCACGTAAATTTCTTTTCCTTCCCGCGCCCTATCGATAGTTTTGCGAGCGACGGTTTCAAGCGGGTTCGTGGTTGCGTTACCCCAAAAACCCTGAGCGGCAATTCCCTCCAATGTACCCTGGTTTGTTACCATTCCACCAGGACAAAGCGCTAATACATTTGCGTTTGCGTATTTTAACTCCTGCCGCAAGGCTATGGAAAAATCAAGTAAAAATCTTTTTGATGCAGCATATGTGGCTTTAAGCGGCATTGGAAACATTGAAGCCAAACTGGAAACAAAAACTACTGTAAAATGTTTATTTTGACGTCGGCGTTTTAAAATTGCGTGAGTTATCCTAATCGTAGCGGAGTTGTTAACCGATACTATTTTTACCAAGTCCTCCCGTTCACGTTTTATAAATCCGCCTTCGTAATCCAGACCCGCAACATTAAGCAACATATCAAAACATATTTCGTGTTTATCGAGCGTATCCAACATTACATCTACACTTTTAGCGTCCATCAAATCGCACGCTTTCGCCGTAACCGTTACTCCAAACTGTGCTTCCAGCCCTTTTTTGATGCGGCTTAATCCTTCCTCGTTCATATCAGTTAAAAACATATTGTAACCACGATATCCGCATTCCACCGCCATTGCCCTTCCTAGACCGCCTGCGGCTCCAGTAATAAAAACATTCATATCAATTCTCCTTCCCGCTTGCCGTAACTAATTTCACAAAGTCTTTCGCTCAAGGCAAAGAGACGGTCGGCATTTTCAGTAGTCACCTCTTTGCTGTAAGAAGTAGCAGCGCATGCGTGATAATAAAGTTCGTTTGGAGTTACATTCTTTTCGCATAAAAAAGCATAAGTTTTTGCGGGTACGGTCGGCGAAACGCCATAACGCTTTCGGAGATTCCAAACAAGATTAACGATTCCACCCGTTTTTTTGTTTCCTATATCGGTATTCACAAGTCCCGGATCAATGACGTAAGTTTGTACACCGTAAGAATTATAGCGGTCGTTGAGTCCTTTGGCAAAAAGCATATTGCATAATTTAGATTGTTTATACGCCGTCAACGGATTGTAACCGCGCCTTAACATAACGTCATCCCAGCGCATTTTTATACCTTTGTGAGACTCACTGCCCGTTATCAAAATTTTGCCTTTCCATTTTTTTAATAGAGAAAGCAATTGATAAGTCAGCAAAAACCCAGCAAGGTGATTAAGCGCAAACTGTTGTTCATATCCTTCTTCCGTAGTCATATACCAACTGCGTACGCACCCAACGTTGTTGATAAGTGCGCAAAGCTCATTGCTTTGGTTTTTGTCAAAATACGCTTTTATCTCTTCCGCAATTCTAAGTGTTTCCTGGCGTTGCATTAAGTCTGCGTGATAAAAGATGATTTGAGCGGTGGGATTTGCTGCAAGTATATCATTTTTAGCGATTTCACAATTTTTTTCGCTGTGTCCTATACCGATAACAACGTAGCCAAGATTTGTAAAAATTCGCATGGTCTCCAATCCGATGCCTGATGTAGCTCCGGTTATAATAATTGTTTTCATTTTCGCTCCTTATATAATCAAAGATCGGTTTCTTAGTTACCCGAATAATTAAACCATCCCCATTGATGCCAAAACTCAAATGCGTTTGAAGCTATCATAGCCACCACTATACCCAAAACGAAAAGCGCCGCAAAAATTGTGAGTGAAACCAGAGCGGTTGTGCGTAAGCGTCTGTTGAATTTTGCAGAAAACTGCGGTTTTATCGATATCGACGGAAGCTGTGCGTTGCCATCTGCAGACGCAACCAAATTTTGCTGGAAACGCATATAAGAGCGTACGAGCTGGCGAACAAATACAGCGAAATAAATACATCCGACAGCCGCTAGTACAGCAAGAGCTAAGAAAGACACGCCAAATATAGCTCTTGCTGTACTAGCGGCTGTCGGATGTATTTATTTCGCTGTATTTGTTC
>DAOPIV010000085.1:0-4537 GCA_035399325.1 Clostridia bacterium
AATAGCAACTGCGTCTTTTGCTATATCAAATTGATTTAATTCCGTTGCGTCTGCCGTCTTAATAGCACTGCTGCTCATTCCGATTACGTTTCCTGTTGTGTCTTCTTTTGCAGCCGCTATTCCGTGAGAACTTCCTTGTGCGTCAACTTGAAAATCTATGCCCGACACTTTCGCTCCGCCAATGCTAAGGTAATCTGCGATAAGCTCCGCCATTAACGGGTCTACTGATGTAGAACCTTTGATTACGATAACTCCCGAAAGAGCTTGAACAGGGGCTGTATAAGTGTTAGTAGCTGTCACGTTGACATACTTATTTTCAGATACTATAGTTTGCGCTTGAGTACTTTGCAAATATGTCATAAAGTCAGCTGTGGCTTCTGTCAAAGCTACGCTGTTGTTTGTTACTATTACAAAAGGTCTCCAAAGTTTGTAAGTGCCGTTTATTACGTTTGCAGCTGTTGCTTCCACTCCTTCTACCGTCAAAGCTTTTACGGTGTCATTGAGAGAACCTAGCGAAATGTAACCTATCGCTGTTTTTGTTTGATTCACTTTTGTGATAACGTCGCCTGTTTTGCTCAAAAACAAAGTCGTTGCAACAAAAGGACTTTCTGTATACGAATTGCCTTCAGCATCTTTTTTTAGCGATGCACCGCTATCGGATTTTATAAGTCCATCAAAAGCGTCACGTGTACCCGAACCGTCTTCACGGCTGATTACTAAAATGTCTTTTTCTTCTCCACATGCCATAAACACGCTTGACGAAATTACCAAAGCCAAAATTATTACCATGATTTTAACAAATTTTTTCATTCTTTTATGTTTCTCCTTAAATAGTTTGCCTAATTACGCTTGTATTTTACCTTAAAGAGAAAACGCTAACTATCAAGTTAGCGTTAAATGAATGTAAAATTTATGTAAAGTATTTTGATTGATTTTAATTGAGAAACAGAAGAACACATTTGTAGAATTTGATACAGTTGAAAATTAAAGGCGAAAATTTAAATTCGCAATAGTATAAAATCCCGATTTTTAAAAATGAAATCGGGATTTTTTTAAAATAATTTATCTACCTAAGAGCACAGGCTGTATTTGCTCGTTTTTGTCCGCTGCAAGCAGTGTTTCTTCAAGCAGAGAATAATCCGCCACAAGCGATTTTGGTTTTTTTATTGCGTCGTCTTGCCCAAAAGGCACAAAATATATATTTTTTGCATTGATAAGTTTTGCGATATTATGTAAATTCAGCCCCAAAGCGTCGTTAGTGGAAACAGCTATCACTACTTTTTTGTTGTTTCGCATATGCGCTTTTGCCACCATTGTGACGGCGTTATCTGTTATGGCGTTTGCAAGTTTTGACAAAGTATTGCCCGTACAAGGTGCAATCACCAAAATATCAATCAGATTTTTTGGTCCGACAGGCTCGGCTTGCACTATATTGGTTATCGGCTGATTTTTTGATGCTTTTGTTACCTTTTCCACAAAATCTTTTGCTTTTCCAAAACGAGTGTCAGTTTCTATTACAGACGGCGTAAGTATCGGTATTACATTGTATTCTTTTTTGACAAGTTTTTCGATTTGAGTAATTATCTTCGCATGAGTGCAAAAAGACCCCGTTATTGCGAATCCTATGTTTTTTATCATAATGATTTAATCCCCTTAAATAAATTCCGTATTTTTTAACTTAATCTCACAACTTTGGAATGTTTTTCAAAATAAATTCCGTCATAAGTTTTGCTGCGCTTTCTGCACAGTATTTTTGCGGCAAGCTCGGCGCAAGGATATACTTAAATTTTGCATTTTGACATTTTAAACAAGAAACCGATGCGGCTTCAATTACTGCCGCAGTTAGCGGTATTTTAGCGCATATTTCTTCGGATAATATAGCCGCAGGGATAGAATTTACGATAACGTCAAACTCGTTAAGTCTCGGCACAAACTCTTCCCCCACGATAACATCATTTGTGAAAAAATACAGTCCTCCGCATTTAATCGGATTGTATTCGCAAAGCGCCGTTTTTACATTGAGTTTATTTAATAAAGCGGCAATAGCTTTAGCAACCCTGCCTCCGCCCAAAACCAAAATCGAACTTTCGAATATGGATTTTTTAGTGCTTTCAATTATCAGCGAAAGCAACCCTTCTGCTGTCAAATTTGCATTTTTTACAACAAAAGTTTCGTCAGTCATATAGTTTTTGTGAGTTATTTTTTTTTGACGTAATGTTTCTGAAAAACTCTCAGAAATATTTCCCGAAAAAACAAAAACTTCGTCGGGTAGTTCGTTTATTAATTTTTCGTCCCATTTTTTTGCAGGAGAAAAAATCAGCGCATCGCCGTTACTTACGGTTTTGTTTCCAAAAACAAATTCTTCCGTGTCAAAGCGTTTTCTGTCCAAAATTTTCTTTACAAGTCCGTTCCTTTCGTCGGACAATTCCACAAAATATTTCATTTTTTCTCCTCATTTATTATATAAACGAAATTTGAGAAGTGTTAACTTTTTTCTCTTTTCATCAGTAATATTTTTTTTATTTACAAAGCAAGAAAAAATATAAAATATAAATATTTGTGACAAAAATTTTGTAAAATATTTGTTTTTGACTGCACATTTTTCTTGTGTATTCATATATTAAAGATATGAAAAATATAAAACATTATTTTGCCGGAGCAAATACCGGCATCGGATTTAGTAACTTTTTTGATAACATACTCGACAAGGAAAAAGACGGTTACGAATACGTGATAAAAGGCGGACCGGGCACAGGTAAAAGCACTTTTATGAGAAAAATAGGAGAATATTTTTCAAAAAAAGGTGAGCCGATAGAATATTTTTACTGCTCTTCCGATTTTGACAGTCTTGACGGCGTTAGACTGCCTAATAGAAACATATGTATGGTTGATGGCACCGCTCCTCACGTTATAGAAGCCAATGTGCCTGCCGTATCGGACAAAATCATAAATGTCGGCGCTTTTATTTCTGATGACATTGCTAAAGACAAAGCGGAAATAACAAAACTTATCGCTGACACAAAAACTCTTTTTGATACCGCATACGCTTATATTACCATTGCTTCCACCGCTCAAAAATTGGCGATAAATCTTTCGCAAGATAAAAATTTTGATGCGGTTAGTGCTGCGACAGAATATTTACTTACGGAAAAAATAGGCACATCAACCAACCCCGGTCTGCGCAGACTTTATATCTCCACCATAAACGAAAACGGATTGTTTTGCATTGCGGGAAAAAATAACTACAAGAAACTTATTAAGGTGGTCGGAAGTGAAAGTGATTCGGCAAAAACTATGGACGAATTAAAAGTTTTGCTTTTAAAACACGGGCACGAGATAACGGTATCACAAAATCCGCTTTTCGGAGAGATTTTAGATTTTATTGAAATTCCAAAACTCCAAACACTCTTTATGCGTTCTCCCGACAAGCCAAAGGGCGAAAATCAAGATTCACTAGCTTTTTGCAATCAAACGATAAAAACTTATACTGATAAAGCTGGGGAATATTTGTATAAAGCAAAACAGACGCATAGAAAATTGGAAGAGTTTTATGTAAAAAATGTAGATTTTGATAAACTCAATGAGTTTTCAAAAAAAATTATTGCGGAAATAGAATCGAAAATAAAATGAACCCCAATACACGAAAAAACGACCGTTTTGGACGGTCGTTTTTTTATGTTTTATAATAAAATTTCTAGACTTTTTTGCGTGAAATGTTGATTAACGCAAGACAATAAAACAATACTGCCGAACCAACCAACACAAGTATGTTTGCCCATGCAGGCAAGGTTGTGGAGCCAAAAGTAAGCGTAACACCCATTTGGTCATAAAAAGATGTTAGATATTCTGCTGGTGCTCCGGCAAAAGTCACTGACATTGGATCAGCCATCATTATTTGACGGAAAAGCGCTGCGGAATGCGACGGCGGAAATACTTTTATTACGTATTGCACGGATTCGGGCAGCTGTCCTATGGGCAAATATACGCCTGTCAAAAATCCTATCAAAGTACCTATTACGGTGCTTGCCGTTCCAAAGGAAGAGTTCGTGCTAAAAAACGACACAAGGAAAAATACAAGCGACGAGTTTGTCATAGTAGAAAGAAGAATTAGTCCCAAAACTTTTAACAGCACGATAGCGCTCATCATTGTTCCGCCGTTAATAACTATGTAAAGTTCAGCCAAAAGCAACGTGACTAGACTCATTACAACACCTATTATTATGGCACTCACAATGTATGCCAAAGTCCGTTTTCTAGCTGAAAAAGGCGAAACGGTAAAATCTTTCTCAATTTTACGAGTTTTATCGTCAATCATAGTCCCATAGGCGCCCATAGTAGTCGTCACAGACGTTATTGCCAAAATACCTGCCATAATCCAAGTATCCATTAAATATCTTGCGCCTTCGTATTCGCTAAAATTACTCACCCATATATCGCTGAGAAAGAATAAATAAAGACCCAGAGTGATAAATACAGCAAGTAAAGAAAAAAACACGGATGTCTTATCTTTACTTGCTATATTTATCACTCTGGGTCT
>DAOPIV010000086.1:0-4535 GCA_035399325.1 Clostridia bacterium
CTTCTGTGTTTGAAATGTCGACTTCCCCCAATATATTCCTTACTTCATCGGTATCCAATACAAATTCTCTCTCATCCACACGATAAGTCAAAACGTATCGGATATCATTTTTTGCGCTTATTAGCGTACATATAGTTTCGGCTAAATTGCCCAACGGCATACGGTCTATGTTGTCAATTTGATAAGTTGCCGAAACTTTCGTGCCTTCCCCTATTTTTGAGTTTATACTAAATTGTCCACCGCTTGAAACAGCACTCTCTTTAAAAAACGGAATCCCAAGCCCTACATTTCGGGTTTTGCGGGTCGTAGTAAACGGGTCGGACACTCTTTTTACCATTTCTTCGTCCATTCCGCAACCATTATCAATGATTTCAATGGACAGCAGATTTTGCGAAAAAACGTATTTCACCGTAATTTCGATTTTTGTAGCTTTTGCCGTTATGCTGTTTGATGCTATATCCAGTATATTTAACGATAATTCTTTCATTTTTACGGTTTTTTGCCTAATTTTTCAAATAAAGCGTCCAGCGATATTTCATCTAAATCCAAAAAACATTCCGTTTCGCACATTTGTTCCAAACTGTGAGCGTCGCTGCCTGTAATCAAAATATAGTCCTTTTTCAATTCGTCATAAACATCTTTTGGGCAACTCTGACTTATTTCCAACGCCGCAATATCTAAATCATTTGGAACAAAACCCAAAACCGACATAATGCTGTTGCTTTCTCTGTCTATATGAGCAGGGATTGGTATTCCTCCCCGAGATTTGATTTGAGTAATAAGCTCGTACAAATCGTATTTTGTCGCAACGCTGAGTAAATATTCTTTTCGACCTATTTCACAGTCATTTTCATCCAAAATAATCTGCGGGTTGTAATATTTTTCATCCAGTCTGTATTTTGGCAAAGATTCGTAAATTTCGTCCGAAAATTTTTCGGCTTCGTCAAAGCTTTTGAAAAGACACAAAACGTGTATTTCTTCCGCCGTTGTGACTTCCATTGCAGGCACAACTAAAATTCCGTTTTTTTGGGCAACTTTTGACGCCGCCCGAGCATTGAGTGCCGTATTATGGTCGGCAATAGCGATGATTTGATTATCTAACAGCTTGCTCATATTTACGATGTTGTTCACTGTATTTTCTTTGGAACAGCACGCACTAAGCACGGAATGAATATGCAAATCAATCTTTACCTTCATTCATTCTCCGATTGGACGATTTTTTTTATTAGTTCAAAAGCGGAAAGATTTGAGCCAAGTAAATATATATTTATGCTTTCCATTTTTTCACGCAAGGACTCATCGGGCTTAACATCTTCGCAAAGTATCACACAACCGCATTCAACGAGTTTTGCAACCGCCGCAACGTTGACGTTACTCATAATAGTAATCCAGCAACAATCTGTCTCGGCTTTTCCCATAACCCGACTGAGTAAATCGCCAATATAATAATTTTCGATTTGCTTGTCTAAGCCGCTATTGAATACGGTCAGATTAAGTTTTTCAATCAGTTTTTTTATTGTCATCGAAATATCTGTTTATAAGACACATGCTTTCATCGGCAACGCCCTGCATAATGTCTTCAGCCAAAGCTCGGCAAGTCGGCGAGCCGCATACTCCGCAGTCTTTGCGAGGCAGCCTTTTCAAAATTTTTTCAACTTCCGCCATTTTTTGTAATGCTATCGGCAGTTTTTTGTCCAATGTATACAAGTCTGTGGTTTGCCATTTCCACGGAATTTTGTAGTAACTTATCGGTTTATCTATTTTGTCTCTAGTGTTTGTTTTGTTTTGTAAAACTGTGCGTCTCAACGAATGAATTTTGCTTTTTGCAACAAAAGTATTTACAACGTTAAAGACTCCTCCAACGCAGCCGCCGTGGCAAGCGTGCAGTTCCACAAAATCTATATTAGAAAGTTTTCCGTCTTCAAGTTCTCTCAAAATGGTAACAACGTTGTCTATACCGTCTGCCGCAAGCTGGCGTATATTCGGCAGATTTGACGCTTCGCCTCCGCTGGTGCTCCAAGCAATGCCCATTTGAGATGCTTTTATTTCATCCTTAATCTCAACATCTTTCGGGTCTACAAGATTAAGTTTTTTGACTACTTCCGAAACGGCTATCGCTCCGTTGAGGTCGCCCGTTTGGGAATAAGAACCCGATTTTATCGCTCTTACTTTTGCAGGACACGGAGACAAATAAAATACGCCTATGTCTTTGTCTTTTAAGTCAGTAAGTTTTTTGACTTCATCTCTCGCCATTTTTGCAGCTAACAGTAACGGCGGAAGGTCGTCGATGAGATTATCTCTAAGACACTGATATTTTGTCAAAATCAGCTCCACACAAGCGGGGCATACCGTCGAGATAACGGGCGTTTTAACGTCGCCCACGATAAACATTTCTCGCTTTAAGAGTGAAAGCATATCCGCCGCTCTTGCTACTTCGAACACATAATCAAATCCGATATTGTGCAAAGAATTTAGCACAAGTTCGGGCTCGTTTATATGAGGAAACTGAGCGTAAAAAACTGACGGCATCAAAGCTATTTTGTATTTATATCCGTCTAAAATATCAAAAGTGTCAAAGCGAGTGGTAATGGCGTGACTTGGACAAGCGCGCACACAATTTCCGCAACTTATGCATCTGTCGTAATTTACATACGCTTTGCCGTCGCGGACTCTTATTGCTTGCGTAGGGCATTTTCTCATACAATGAGTGCAGCCCAAACACCTGCTTTGATCAAAAACTATCGATCTGAATTTGTCAGCCATATTTTCCTTATATTTTAAACTTCATCGTTATGGTAGTGCCTTCGCCTACCGTGGTGTCGATTGCCATATCATCGCTGTATTTTTTCATGTTAGGCAATCCCATTCCCGCGCCGAAACCAAGTTCTCTTATTTCGGTCGTGGCTGTGGAATACCCTTCTTTCATAGCAAGCTCGACGTTTTCAATACCTTTACCCGTGTCAGCCAAAACAACTGTGATAAGATTGGGCTGAACGGTTACGGTCGCAACGCCGCCGTTAGCGTGAATAACCATATTGATTTCGCCTTCGTACATGGCGATAATCACCTTGCGGATAATATCGTTATTTACGCCTATTTGTTTTAGACGAGATTTTGTTTGCTGCGAAGCGTGACCCGCTAACTCAAAATTGTTGCCTTCAACGTCAAATCGCCACACTATTTCGGTCATCAGTCGCCGCCCCTTAGTCCGCCTGAGAAAAGTTTTCCGCACGCCTCGAACATTGTGTTTTTTGTCGCCATAATGACGATGTTGTTTTCGCTGGCTATTTCTATTACTTTCTCATCAGGTATTTTGCCTCTGACAAAACAAATACATTTCATGTCCATCATAAGAGCAGTGCGAACAACTTGCGGATTTATAAGTCCCGTAACCAAAACCGACTGGTTTTTTACGTGAGCCAATACGTCCGACATCATATCACTGCCGCACGCGGAAATGACTTCGGTGTCAAGCAGTTCTTGCCCTGAAATAATTTGGGCCTGGGTAATATTTGCGACTTCTCTTAGCGTCATAATTGGTTTTCCTTATTTGCTTTTATATTTATTAACGATATTTTCAACTTCTTTTACGGTAAGTTTACCGTAAACTTCTTCATTTACAGTCAAAACGGGGGCAAGACCGCAGCAGCCTACGCATCTCATCGGATTAACGGAAAATTTTCCGTCGGCAGTACATTCGCCTTCGCTTATACCGAGAAGTTCTTTGATTTTTTCATTAACTTCTTTTGCTCCGTTAACGTAGCACGCTGTGCCAAGACACATGCTGAAATTGTATTTTCCCTTAGGATAAAGAGAAAATTGAGAATAAAACGTGCCGATGCTAAAAAGCTCTTCCGTGGATTTGTCCAAAGCAATCGAAACGCGTTGCAGCACTTCTTCGGGCAAATAACCGTAAATATTTTGAACTTCTTCCAAAACAGCTACCGCCGCGTCGTTTTGTCCCGCGTGAGCGGCAAGTACTTTGTCCATCGCCTTTCTTTGTTCGTCGGTTTCAACGAATTTGATTTGATTGATTTTGTAGCTCATTATGTCCCCCTATTTTTGAAAAAATATGTAAAATTTTTTTTAGTAAATTAATATGCCTATGGCATTATTTCGCCATAGGCTAGTTTATCACATAAGGTATTTAAAGTCAACTTACTGGCAAGTTATTTAAGTGCAAAAACGCACAATTTTTGCTACAAATACTTCCAAATTTTTTCGCCCAAAAATTCGCTCGGAGCGATTTCCATAGCCGTGTACGCGCCGTAAGCTTTTTTTGCCGATAATGACGTTATCGCTGCGGCGTATTCCACCATAATCTTTGCCGTGAGCATGCAATTATCTTCCATTTTCAGCTTATATTCGCTTTTTGCGCCGTCGCCGAAACATATTATTTCGCCGCTGTGACGGGTATCGTTTTTCAGCTCACTTAGCTCTTTAACTGTCACAAAATTTATTTGAGTTTCGTAACCCAAAAAATAACCTTTCATAGACAAAATCTCGTCGCTGATTCTGCGTCTGTCTTTTTCTTC